>JANPKH010000452.1:0-12090 GCA_031425935.1 Gammaproteobacteria bacterium
TTATATTAAAAAAATGAAAGAGTGAGTTATTGCCACTGCCTAGCTTTCCGGCAAAATATGCCTAAAAAAACGCTGCGTTTAAGCAGCGTTTTTTTATTAATTGTCGTCAACGAGCAAAGAAATAGCTGCTAAGGCTTCCGGGTCTTCAGCTTTAATTTTGTTAGCAATTTGATGTTGGAAAAAATAGCGAAAATGGTCACTGGTTTGTGCTGCATACAAGCAGTCATCGCCAGGTAACACGGGGGTACTAATAACTTTAGTTTGATCGGTCAGCATGCCGTAGATATTGCCATCATGTTGCAGCCGCCAACTGACGACTTCGATTAAGGACAGACGATTTTGCCCCGCTGTTGCTAATACTGCATGAGTACCGATGGTGTCAGGAAGCTCTTGTACCACGTCGTCGTCATTTTCACATTCTATCTCGTAATATTCGGCTGCAGTCTCCAGCTCGACTATCTTGTGTATAGGTGCTTCAAAGAAAACTTCATCAATACCCTGATCGTAATAACCCTCAAAATGGCCGTTAAGGGGATCGCATAGGTCAGGGCAGGGCACTATGTCGTTTAGCCAGGGTACAAGCCCAACAACATCACCGTTAGCCCGCAAACCCCAGCAGAGAATTTGTAAGCTAAACAGTTTTTCAGAGCTAGTATCATTGGAGTAAAGCATTTCCAAGCCGTCAAGCTCAGGAGCCAGACGGATAAAACGCTCGTCGTGAAGAGTGGAATATGATTTGCCGGTGAAGAAATCCACCACATTGTCCATATTGTGGGTTGTGTCTGAGGTCTTCATAATGCCACCCCCTCTATAGGTCTATAGGAAATAGTTCAAGCAGTTGCAATATTTAAAACAGTTCAGTGGCGAGGTGACCTACCCACGCCACAAAAGATGGTTTTACCGCCATCTTTATACTCAGTATATGCTAAAGAAGTAAAACGCAACATCTTTTATATAGTAGACAATTGTTTTACACAAAAAGACTCCAGTTTTTTTACAGTACGAGCTTCTAAGAAACCTCCATATTAGAAACATTAGTTTTAAAAAAGCCGTGATTAAAGAGATTAACTATGAAAATTCTTGCTGATGAAAATATCCCGCTCGTTATGGAGTTCTTTCAAGCAATTGGTAGCGTTGTTACGCTTCCGGGCCGCATGATGCAAGCTGAGGACGCGCGCGACGCTAGTGCATTGTTGGTTCGCTCCGTAACGAATGTTAATGAGCAGCTTTTAGGTCATAGCAAGGTTGAGTTTGTAGGAACTTGTACGATTGGTGTGGATCATTTGGATCAAGAATGGCTGCAAAATAATCAAATTGAATTTTCGAGCGCTCCCGGTTGCAATGCTAATTCTGTTGTCGAATATGTTTATGCTGCTCTTTGTCATTTAGATGTGAATTGGCGCCATAAAAAATTTGGCATTATTGGCTGCGGTAATGTCGGTGGTTTACTTTATAAGCGTTTGAAACTGCAAGGTGTAGATTGTTATTGTTACGATCCGCTACGATGCGATGATCAAAATGCTGATTTAACGTCTCTTGAAAACGTATTGGCCTGCGATATTGTCAGCATGCATACACCTCTCACCAAAACCGGTGAGCACCCGAGCTTTCACCTTATTAGTTTGCTTGAATTAAACCAATTAAAGCCAGGTGCTGTTTTAATCAATTGCGGTCGCGGATCTGTTATCAATAATACAGACCTCCTACATTTTTTACAGTCGCGAAGCGATGTGCGCGTAGTGCTTGACGTGTGGGAGCCAGAGCCGAATATTTCGCTTGAATTGCTCGCGAAAGTTTCATTAGGTTCTCCTCATATTGCGGGTTACAGCTACGATGGTAAATTAAAAGGTACGGAGATGATTTATCAAGCGCTGTGCAAACATTTACATCGTGATGCAACGCTATCTTTGTCGCAATTAGTTCCTCCTCTAATGAATAATAAATTAATCTTGGCTGAGGGGGCGTCAGAATGGGAGCAAACCAAGCAATTGATTGCTCAAGTATATTCCATTGCTGACGATGATAAGCGTTTGCGCGACTTGGCGCAAAATGCGCGCGCAGGAAAAGAAAATTTTGCAGAAGGTTTTGATAATTTACGTAAGCACTATCCCATACGTCGTGAATTTTACAATTATGTAATAGATTCCGCGCAAAATAAAATTGCCAGCGAATGGCTGCGTGTACTAGGTTTTAACGTTCTTTAATATTGTTCATCATATCTATGTCGATACTTTTTGAAAAAATAGCTGCATTAGTTGAGCAATTAGTAATAGAGCCTGAAGTGGATAGCTTCCGCTTACTGCATGGGCGCGGTCGTTGTTTTGGCGGTTTGGAGTTTGTTAATGTTGATTTTTTTCAGCCAGTTTTAATGTTAACTTGCTATAAAGAGCCACCGCTGTTTTGGCTTGATAGCATAGCAAATTTTTTGCGCGATAAGTTATCGCCACAATTGGTTTGTGTGTTGGTGCAAAAGCGCTATTTAGCCAATGCCCCCTCGGATATTTTATTGGGTGAGATTCCCGAACAAGTTTACGCTCGCCGTAACAACCTTCGTTTTCATCTGCATCTTAACTCTCAGCAAAATTCTGGATTTTTTTTGGATATGGAATCTGGTAGGCGGTGGCTTGAGCAGCATGTGCGCGGCAAACGCGTACTAAATCTTTTTGCTTACACGTGTGCTTTTTCTGTCATTGCAATTGCTGCGGGCGCAGAAATTGTCGTTAACGTTGATATGAGTAGCAGTGCTTTAAATTTCGGTAGAAGTAATCATCAATTGAATAGTTTGCCGAAAGAGCGGAGCGAATTTCTTGCTGAAAATATTATGAAATCCTGGGGGCGTATTAAACGGCGCGGCCCATACGATGTGGTCATTATTGACCCGCCTTCCTATCAGCCCGGCAGTTTTATCGCAGAAAAAGATTATGCAAAAATTATTCGCAGGCTGCCAGAATTAATGCCAAATGGGGGGCTTGTGTTGGCTTGCTTGAATGCTCCAGAGCTAAGCGACGAATATTTAAAAGATTTATTCCAGGAGCAATTGCCAGCAGCAATATTCGTTGAAAGAATCGTTTCTCATAAGGATTTCCCTGATGTAAATTCCGCGCAACAGTTGAAATTATTAGTCTACGATGTTCCGGAAGTCGATTTGGATTCTTAAATAAATAAGGCCAGCAAATGCGGGCCTTATTGTTGTCTTGAATTGTCGATACTTTTGAAGGCGGCTACTGAGAATAGCGGGATAAAAACTCACCAAAGCGATTAATTGCTTTAGTCAAATCATCTTCTCGCGGTAAAAATACAATGCGGAAATGATCTGGATTAGGCCAGTTAAACGCCGTACCTTGTACCACAAGAATTTTCTCTTGAATTAAAAAATCCAGCACCATTTGTTGGTCGTCTTTGATTTTGTAAATGTCTAAATTTAATTTTGGAAATAAATACAAAGCGCCCTTAGGTTTAACGCAAGAGATTCCGGGAACGGCCTCTAGTGCTTTCATAGCTGCGTCGCGTTGATCGCGTAAGCGACCGCCGGGAATAATTAATTCGTTAATACTTTGGTAGCCACCTAATGCCGTTTGTACGGCGTACATGGCTGGTACGTTGGCGCATAAGCGCATTGAGGACAACATTTCCAACCCTTCAATGTAACCTTTAGCGCGATGCTTGGAGCCGCTGATAACCATCCATCCAGAACGAAAGCCTGCCAGACGGTAGGATTTTGACAGGCCATTAAAGCTTACGCACAACACATCTTGCGCTAAGCGCGCCATAGGGATGAACACTGCATCGTCGTATAAAATTTTGCTGTAAATTTCATCTGAAAAAATAATGAGATTGTGTTCGCGTGCCACTTGTACAATTTGTTCAAGCACTTCCTGGCTGTAAACGGCCCCAGTAGGATTGTTGGGGTTAATGACCACTATACCGCGCGTTTTGTCGGTAATTTTACTTTTAATATCGGCAATATCGGGAAACCAGTCTGATTGCTCGTCGCATAAATAATGCCGTGCTTTACCGCCAGCGAGATTCACTGCAGCCGTCCATAAAGGGTAATCTGGAGCGGGAACTAGAATCTCATCGCCATTGTTCAGCAATGCCTGCATTGCCATTACAATGAGTTCACTAGCGCCATTGCCGAGGAAAATATCATCAATTTCTACATTCGGGATATCAAGGCGTTGGCATTCCTGCATTACTGCTTTACGTGCAACGAATAAACCACGTGAGGCGGTATAGCCTTCGGCATTAGGTAGATTGTAAATCACATCTTGAATGATTTCGTCAGGTGCGGCGAAGCCAAATGGGGCAGGGTTGCCTATATTTAATTTTAGAATGCGGTGGCCTTCTTCTTCAAGACGATAAGCATGCTCGAGTACAGGGCCACGAATGTCGTAACACACACCATTTAACTTGTCGGATTTTTTAATGTTGTTCATTTGCAGTAATATGCCTTTACTATTAGTGTTGCTCTGGAATATAAATTATTAATCTTGAATAATCGTGTTTGTCTACGTAGGTGTCAAGGAATCATTATGTCAGAATCAAAATTTAACGATGAGTCTTATTGGTTAGAGCGCTTAACTCCAGAACAGTATCGAATTTGTCGTCAGAAGGGGACAGAGCGCCCATTCACTGGTGAGTATTCGCAGGTATTTCGCGAGGGTGTTTATCATTGTCGTGGTTGCGGTGAACCATTATTTGAATCTGATACTAAATTTGATGCGGGTTGTGGGTGGCCGAGTTTTTTCGCACCTCTAAATCCAGGCGCAATTAAGGAGGAGTTTGATGAAAGTCATGGAATGCGTCGCACTGAGGTAATGTGCCGAAAATGCGGCTGTCATTTGGGGCACGTATTTTCCGATGGTCCGGCACCTACTGGTTTGCGATATTGCATTAATTCGGCGGCTATAAATTTGAATGCAAAAGATTAATCATAAATTTGTTTTTTCTTCCAGTCTGCGCTTTCTTGTTCCTTTTTATTAAACGTATCCCATTCTTTGGATGCTTGATCATTAGGCGAATCTGTAGCTAATTTTGATTCGTCACTTGCTAATGCTTTTTCTTCGAGCTTCGCAAGAGTGATATCTAATTGAGCTATTTGTTTATCAAAGCTATGAGTAGTATTTTCTGTCGTGAGCAATTTTTTGGTTAATGTAAGGTAATGAATAGCGAGGCGAGTTTTCCCTTGCTGTTGAGCTTGCTTGGTATGGTAAACGTAGGTATCGACAATCATTTGCAAGGAAAGGCCTTTAATTTGGTCTAGGTAGGATTTGGCTTGCAATTTATTGATTGTTTTTAAAGCTTCTTGCTGTAGCACGAAACGTTGAAGCTCTTGAAGATGCTGACGAACCTCTTTCATTTGTTCTGGATGTTCGAGTAAAACACTTTGAGTAGAGCTAGTTTTATTAAGCGTGCTGAGCTGACTGTTATAAAGCGATATCTCATTTTGGTAGCGAATATTGTTAGGTTCAATCCTGATAAGTTGGTCGCAAGTATGAATTAATGCACGATAAATTAAAGTTAAGAGATCGATTGGTAAAAGGTTCTGTGGAATGCCGCTAATCATGTGTACAAAGTTACGATGTTTGGCTTGTAAGGTCATTAATATGCGTTGTTTTTGAATGCGTCTTTTTTCAATTGCTTGAGAAATAAGTGCATAGCAAGCAAGAGCGCTTAATAAAATAATAATGGACGCTACAATGTTAGTAGACATATGGGCTGACTATAAAAATGTAATTATTTGAATTATAGCACCAATAAAAAAGCACAATAGATTATGTATTGAGCAACTCTCGATACTTGCTAAGTGCTTGTTTCCAAAGTTATAACATTAGAAATAAAAGTGTTGACAGTAGGGAGGTTGCTACATAGAATGCGCCCCACTTCTGCTGGCTATGCTTCAGAAGGTTTCTGGGTCCCCATCGTCTAGTGGCCTAGGACACTGCCCTTTCACGGCGGTAACAGGGGTTCGACTCCCCTTGGGGACGCCATTTGCGGGAATAGCTCAGTTGGTAGAGCACGACCTTGCCAAGGTCGGGGTCGCGAGTTCGAGTCTCGTTTCCCGCTCCATTTATCTTCAGTTAAGTTTTCTGACCGCCTCTAAAATCAATGCAACCCAAAAATCATAGCGCGAGCCTGCTCGTAAGAGAATAAGATGTTTGCTTCTCGAGCCTCATGACGCTGTTCATCAAGCAATTGAAATAATTTAATTTCTTCGTCAGGCATGTAGTGTAAGCAATCTCCGCCAAAAAACCACAATAAATCCCTGGGTAATAAATGCATAAGTTGTGGATATCCAGCTACAATTTTGCAGAGTAGTTCTTGACCTTGAATTAACAAAGCTGCGCCCCCAATTGAAGGTAACTGCTTCAATGCAGCGCAAAAGTTCACATCTTCTTGGTCGCAATCCTCTTTGCAAAATGGAAGTTGATGGGATACTTTTTCTACAAAAGATTGTAGTAGCCGCAGGTGAAATTCAATATAGTTTTGATCGTATGTATCGCTATTCATATTATGATTTCCACTTTGCTATTTTATTTTTTAACTATTCTATTTCTTTACTATTATATTGAAATCGAGGCTTTATGGCTGCAGCACTTTCGATTCGAAACTTAACCAAAGTTTACAATAATAAATTGGAAGCTTTGAAAGGCATTTCTTTAGATGTAATGCCAGGTGATTTTTTTGCTGTATTGGGGCCAAATGGCGCTGGCAAGTCTACCACAATTGGAATTATAAGCTCACTGGTACGTAAAACATCTGGCGATGTCGAAATATTTGGTAACAATATAGATACCCATTTTTCACAAGCGAAAAAATTTCTTGGTGTGGTGCCGCAAGAGTTTAATTTCAGCATGTTTGAGAAAGTTGAGGATATTGTCTCTCAGCAGGCTGGCTATTATGGTTTGCCCCGAGCGTTTGCAAAAATGCAAACAGAAAAATATTTAAAAAAATTAAATTTGTGGGACAAGCGAAGTACCCCAGCACGTATGTTGTCCGGTGGAATGAAGCGCCGCTTGATGATTGCGCGTGCATTAGTGCATGAGCCAAAATTATTAATTCTGGACGAACCGACGGCAGGCGTAGATATTGAATTGCGGCGTTCCATGTGGGAATTTCTCCGCGAGATTAACGCAGCAGGTACAACTATAATTTTGACTACTCATTATCTTGAGGAGGCTGAAAGCTTATGTCGAAACGTGGCGATTATTGATAATGGAATATTAATAAAGAACACTAGTGTAAAAAATCTTTTGCAGGGTCTCACTAAAGAAGTATTTGTTTTTGATGCGGTAGATCTTCCGCAATCGTTGTCTCTACCTGGCTTTTCTTGCCAAAAGATTGACTCTCATTCATTTGAAGTTGAGGTTGAAAAGGGCCAAAGCTTAAATGATGTTTTTGCAGCCCTGTCGCAACAAAGTATTGTAATTGTCAGTATGCGTAATAAAGCGAATCGATTAGAGGAAATGTTTGTTGCTATGATCAATCAATCCCCGACACAGTCATCTGTGAGCCAAGCACTGGCAAAAGTGGAGGTTTCGGTATGAATATGACTGAACAATGGGTTGCTTTCGTAACAATTTTACGTAAAGAAATAAAACGCTTTTCACGTATCTGGGTGCAAACATTGTTACCACCGGTTATTACAATGGCGTTATATTTTATTATCTTTGGTACTTTAATTGGTGCTCGTATTGGTGACATGGATGGCTTTAGTTATATTCAATTCGTTGCCCCTGGT
This sequence comes from Gammaproteobacteria bacterium, assembly GCA_031425935.1. Lineage (GTDB taxonomy): Bacteria > Pseudomonadota > Gammaproteobacteria > Pseudomonadales > Cellvibrionaceae > Cellvibrio. The sequence continues at coordinate 7,742 of JANPKH010000452.1, forward strand.
TTGATAATGATGGCGGTACTAACTAATGCTTATTCTAATGTTGTTTCTTCATTTTTTAGCGCTAAGTTTCAGCGTAGTATTGAAGAGGTATTAGTATCACCAACACCCAATTATGTGATTTTATTGGGATACGTCATGGGAGGTGTCGCGCGGGGTTTATCGGTAGGAGTATTAGTTACAATGATGTCACTATTATTTACTCATTTACACATGCATAGTTGGTTAATTACTCTAACTATTGTGTTGCTGACTTCTATGTTGTTTTCTTTGGCAGGTTTTATTAATGCAGTTTATGCCAATACATTTGATGAAATTTCTATAGTTCCTACTTTTATTTTAACGCCATTGACTTACTTTGGCGGCGTCTTTTATTCAATCAGTTTATTACCTGAAATGTGGCAATATATTTCACAATTCAATCCTATTTTGCATATGGTAAATGCATTTAGATACGGAATTCTCGGTGTAAGTGATGTCAACATAACCTATGCAATTTTAGGTTTGGTAGTTGGTGTTGTCATTCTATTTGCGGTGAGCTTACACTTGTTGAAAACCGGTAAGCGCTTGCGTGCATAAAAATAATTAACGGGAGTGACTTATGGAGCAATCAGTATTCTCCAGTCCATTAGGGCATAAAACACAGTATATTTCTACCTACGATGCCACATTGCTCTTCCCCATTCCGCGGCAAGCGTCACGCGAATTGCTAGGTATAGCATCAGCTTTGCCATTTTATGGATGTGATATTTGGACAGGCTACGAATTATCCTGGTTGAATTTTTTAGGAAAGCCGCAGGTAGCGGTTGCAGAATTTATTTTTCCATGTGACAGTGAATTTATTGTTGAATCAAAATCTTTTAAGCTTTATCTAAATTCTCTTAATCAAACTGTCTTTAATTCATATGCTGATGTAACTGAGTGCTTGATAAGAGATTTATCCCTAGCTGTAGGTGCAGTAGTAAGTGTCAATTTGCAATCAATGCAAGAATCTACGTTGTTAGAGCGCGGCATTATAGAAGGCGTTTGTCTGGATGATTATGATATTGCTGTAAATATTTATCACCCAGACCCAACTTTGCTTAGTATTGATGCGGCTTCTATCTGTGACGGCGCTGATAATGGCGACGCTGATTTTCAAATCGAAGAAAAGCTTTATAGTCATTTATTAAAAAGTAATTGTCCTGTTACTGGGCAGCCCGATTGGGCGAGTATATTTATTCATTATCAGGGAAAAAAAATAGATCACGAAAACTTATTGCGTTACATAATTTCATTTCGTGAACATCAAGATTTTCATGAGCATTGCGTAGAAAGAGTTTTTTTTGATATTTTAAATCGTTGCAAACCTAACTATCTGTCTGTGTATGCGCGCTATACGCGTAGGGGCGGGCTTGATATTAATCCTTTTAGGAGTACACGAGAAGGAGCGGAGCCAAGTGTAGGGCGTTTGTTGCGACAGTAGGGGTAGGTGTGCTGCGGTAATCTGGCTTTAAACAATGACTTTGTCGCGTAATCGTTCTGCAGCTTTCTCAAGGGAATCAATAACTTTCTCTTTATCGTAATTACGTATTTTATCAAGATCAAGATACATGGAAAAACCTTCAGCACGGTCTTCAAAGTAGCTTTGGTTTTTGCCTAGATCTTTACGGAAATCGGCAACCTGATAAACCTTAACTGGTAATGCAAAACCCTTTACGTTAATTTCGCCTTTATCTCGGCACATAACAAGATCTTTCGTTAAAGACCACGTTTCATGTGAGATTAAAATTTCATCGGGCTCAGCTGCCGATTCCAGTCTACTCGCTAAATTTACCTGAGTGCCTAAGACCGTATAGTCCAAGTGGCTGGAAGTACCAAATGTACCAACAGTACAGTAACCGGTATTTATGCCCATGCGAATCTGCAATGGTTTTTTTATGCCTTGATTAAACCATTCTAATTGCAATGAACGCATTTTCTTTTTCATGGCGATTGCCATAGAAACGCAACGTACGCAATCCGCTTTAACTCCTTGACTATTGCTGTCGCCAAATAAAACCATAATGGCGTCGCCCATAAATTTATCAATTGTTCCTCCGTGTTGCGTTACAATTTTCGACATTTCTGTTAGATAATGGTTAAGTAATTCGTTAAGTGCCTCGGCTTCTATTTCTTCTGCTAGTTGGCTGAAATCTTTAATGTCAGAAAAGAAAACGCTCAATTTTTTTCGTTCCGCTTGTAGTGTTTCATCTTTCCCTTGATTAATTGCTTTCCACACAGTTGGCGGCAAATATCGAGATAATTTATAGGCGCGAATTTTGTGCCATTTTTGTTCATTTTCTAATTGTTTTTGGGATAACGATAACTTGTGAAAACGCTGATGCATATAAATTGCATAAACTAAAAAATAGGTCGCTATGCCAATCAAGCTTGCTACGCTTATTTCTATGCTGGTCGAAAGTACTAATTGGGGCGAGTGAAACACGAAGCTAATTAAAACGCCTATGGCAAATGCAGTGTTGTCCTCCATTAATTTACGAAGGCCACCGCTAATCAACGCATTAAATTGAATCATGGTTAGGAATAATACGCAGGGCAAAATACTGAAATTAATAAACCCAAGTACCATGCCAATAAGACCAGCATCAACATACGATAGCCAGCGAGAGCTTTTCAATAAAGTTTCAGGGGGTTGTTTATGAGTAAAAAAATATGTGCCGTATGCGTAAATCAATAACCCGAGAATGGTTAGGGCATGAAGGAGGCTAATATTTGACCAGTTCACAAGTGAGGCAAGTGTTCCGGCAGCCGCAAAACAAATTAATGTACGAAAGTAGTATTGCTGCAACGGCGATTCAGATTGCATGGGTTCTTGTTTGTCGGTCATTTTAAGAAAACCTGATGCTTGTTGCTATTAAGTGAGTGCGTATTTATTTATTTATAAGTGTTTACTGCGCTGCGTCTCTATTAGACGTCCTTTTACCATAAAAGTAAATAAAATGCCTTAATAATTCTTACACTACACGCTTGCCTTATTTATTGTTTTACTAGGGTATTCATTGTGATTTAATGAAAAAAATATTTATGTAACTTCTTTAGCTTTTAGTTTTTAGCTTTTAAATCCAGGCCTTTTTCTTCCAGATCCGCATGTTGTTTTTGAAATCGATATGCTCTCCTTGCAATTTTTTAGCTCGAGTAATTGGGTTATGAGAGAGGTGTAGTTGCATTAAGTTCATTGTTCTGTTTGAGTGTAGCATTTTCTTTTTCAAGTATAGTAAGGTTACTTATTAATGCTTTGTTTTCTGATGATAAGGTCTGCAATTTGTCGTTCAACTGTTTGTTTTCTTGGTTGATTGCTGATTGTTCGCCAAGCATCGCACCTTGAAGTGATAATTCTTCGTGAGCTTTAGTTAGTTCATCTTCAAGAAGCAGAATGCAGGTTTCAGCTTCTTGAACAAATCGTGTTTGACGCTGCAATTGCTGTTGAAGCTCTAGGAAAACTACTTCTTTTTCTACTGGTGTTGTTGCTTCAATCAATTTTTGTTGCAGTTCATTTATAATACGATGTTGTTCTGCGGCAACATTGCGTAATTTAAGAATCTCTTTGGCTGCACGTGGGTCTTGACGCGTTATGTTGATGGTGGTTTTGGTATTGATTGAATCGGGATTGCCTGTAGTTTCTACTATGGTTTTATGAATATCATTATAGACGTTATGATATTGTTCTAAAATTTCGCTAAAGCCTTGTTTTTCACCGAGCTCGTTAGACATGGATGTTAATTGTTCGTAATAATTTTCTGCGTTAGCTTGTGCGTTAGTCCATTGTTTCCCCATATCGAAAAATAAAAGCTTAAATTTTTCCAAATTTTCGATACGTTTTTTATAGGTATCCAGTTCCTTTTTAAAAAATTCTTCATTATTGGTATTGCTTGATGTTAAAAGTGGTTCCAGTGCTTGCAGAAAAATATTCCAATACTCAGTAGAACTTATGGGTTCGGTTGTACCTAACTCCTCTGCGCGTAAAAAAGCATAACGCAGCGCAAGAATACGCTGCAGCAAAGGGCTATCATCAGCTTGTTTAGAGCCAATGTCACTACTGGAAGATATTCGTGAATATTGTTGAGATGTTGCTTCGATAACATCATTAAGATAGCTTTTGTAATTTTGAGGTGGTTTGATGGGTAAATTCGGTGCGGTTCGGGATGATGGCTGTTGATGATTTTGGCGTTCATGAAGCAACGCTAGCAGCTTTTCCTGTTGACGCTTAAGTAATGATTTTAGTTTGCGAGTATGAATAAAGAGAAAAATTGTCCCAATTAATAGGGCAACATAAATTTCTATGGCAATCACAAGAATTGTATTGGGGGCTT
>JANPKH010000453.1:0-13985 GCA_031425935.1 Gammaproteobacteria bacterium
TCCTACGCCCACAACAGATAGGGACCGAACTGTCTCACGACGTTCTGAACCCAGCTCGCGTGCCACTTTAATCGGCGAACAGCCGAACCCTTGGGACCTTCTCCAGCCCCAGGATGTGACGAGCCGACATCGAGGTGCCAAACCACTCCGTCGATGTGAGCTCTTGGGAGTGATCAGCCTGTTATCCCCGGCGTACCTTTTATCCTATGAGCGATGGCCCTTCCATGCGGAACCACCGGATCACTTTATCCTACTTTCGTACCTGCTCGACTTGTCGGTCTCACAGTCAAGCACCCTTATGCTAATGCACTCTACACACGGTTACCAAGCGTGTTGAGGGTACCTTTGAAAGCCTCCGATACTCTTTTGGAGGCGACCACCCCAGTCAAACTACCCGCCATGCAATGTCCTTCCGTGAAGAAGTTAGAACTCAAGTAAAGAAAGGGTGGTATTTCAAGGTTGACTCCATGACCCCTAGCGAGGCCACTTCAAAGTCTCCCACCTATCCTACACATTATTTACCCAAATTCAATGCAAAGCTATAGTGAAGGTGCACGGGGTCTTTCCGTCCCGTTGCGGGTACTCGGTATCTTCACCGAGACTTCAATTTCACAGGGCTCGTGGCTGAGACAGTGGAGCGATCGTTACACCATTCGTGCAGGTCTGAACTTACCAGACAAGGAATTTCGCTACCTTAGGACCGTTATAGTTACGGCCGCCGTTTACTGGGGCTTCGATTCAAAGCTTTGTCTTGCGACTAACCTCTCCTCTTAACCTTCCAGCACCGGGCAGGTGTCAGGCCTTATACTTCATCTTTCGATTTTGCAAAGCCATGTGTTTTTGATAAACAGTCGCCGCTCCCATTTCTCTGCGGCCCCACCGAAGTGGGGCACTCCTTTTCCCGAAGTTACGGAGTTAATTTGCCTAGTTCCTTAGCCACGGCTCACCCTAGCGCCTTAGTATACTCTACTTGCCTACCTGTGTCGGTTTGCGGTACAGGTGCCATACGACTGAAGCATAGAGGTTTTTCTTGGAAGTCTGCTTAGGATCACTATCCCTTTGTCCGAAGACTCCAGGTACTATCAACTTTCGACAGGTCACGCGGATTTACCAACGCATCCTATATCTACGGTCTTTAACGTTCTGTTCCGTCAGAACGCGGATCTTTCACTACTCCGTCACCCCATAGCATCGTATGCCAGTATCGGAATATTAACCGATTGTCCATCGTCTACGCCTTTCGGCTTCGACTTAGGCCCTGACTAACCCTGATCCGATTAACGTTGATCAGGAAACCTTAGGCTATTGGCGGGCAGGTTTCTCACCTGCCTTATCGTTACTTATGCCTACATTTGCTTTTCTAACCGCTCCAACAGAGCTCGCGCCCTATCTTCTGCGCAGTTAGAATGCTCCCCTACCACTTCTTACGAAGTCCATAGCTTCGGCACTATGCTTAATGCCCGATTATTATCCACGCCCAACCGCTCGACCAGTGAGCTGTTACGCACTCTTTAAATGAATGGCTGCTTCCAAGCAAACATCCTGGCTGTCACAGCAGTCGGACTACGTTTTAACAACTTAGCATAGATTTTGGGGCCTTAGCTGATGGTCTGGGTTCTTTCCCTCTCGCCCACGGACCTTAGCACCCGCGGGCTCACTGCCGGTTATATATCATAGCATTCGGAGTTCGTCTGGGTTTGGTAGGCGGTGAAGCCCCCTAGCCCAATCGGTAGCTCTACCTCTATGATACTCAACACCGACGCTGTTCCTAAAAACATTTCGGGGAGTACGAGCTATTTCCCAGTTTGATTAGCCTTTCACCCCTATCCTCAGCTCATCCGAAAGCTTTTCAACGCTTACCAGTTCGGTCCTCCATTTCGTGTTAACGAAACTTCAACCTGGCCAAGGATAGATCACAAGGTTTCGCGTCTACCCCAACTGACTATTCGCCCTATTAAGACTTGCTTTCGCTTCGGCTGCGGTCCTTAAGACCTTAACCTTGCCAGTTAGGAGTAACTCGTAGGCTCATTATGCAAAAGGCACGCAGTCATTCCCACATGGGGAACTCCTACAGCTTGTAAGCGTACGGTTTCAGGTTCTATTTCACTCCGTTGTTTACGGTTCTTTTCACCTTTCCTTCACAGTACTTGTTCGCTATCGGTCTCTCAGTAGTATTTAGCCTTACCAGATGGTGCTGGCAGATTCCCGCAGGGCGTCTCCGACCCCGCGGTACTCAGGATACTGCTAATATGCATAATCATACGTGTACGGGACTATCACCCGCTATGGTTCAACTTTCCAGAAGAATTCCACTTCAATTATGCATACACGTTGCAGTCCTACAACCCCGACTTTGCCGAAACAAAATCGGTTTGGGCTGTTCCCCTTTCGCTCGCCACTACTTGGGGAATCACTAGTTTGTTTTCTTTTCCTCCGGGTACTTAGATGTTTCAGTTCTCCGGGTTGGCACCTTTCGGTAATATTCCTTCAGAATATTGGGTTGCCCCATTCGGAAATCTACGGATCACAGGTTATTTCCACCTCACCGTAGCTTATCGCAGGTTATCACGTCCTTCATCGCCTCTGAGAGCCAAGGCATCCTCCATACGCCCTTGCTTACTTTCTTTGTATTTTACTTCTAATTTGTATTTCCTATCCAATATGTCAAAGAACGGTTTCCCATTAAAGGGAAGCGTGTTGAATACCGGAATCGAACCGGTTACCTCTTCCGACCGAAGTCGGAATTGCTCATCCATTGAGCTAATTCATCAAGAAAAAAGAACGTGTTAATCGTAATACACTTTTGCCTGGGCAATTGTGGTAAAAAAGTGGAGATGAACGGAGTCGAACCGTTGACCCCCTGCTTGCAAAGCAGGTGCTCTAGCCAGCTGAGCTACACCCCCAAATAGTGCGAAGGTTTAGCTTGATAATCAGAATCGGAGTTACCGGATTCTTCAGCAAAACTATTTCCTCATAACGAAGCATTAGTGTAGTAGTCCCGAACGGAGTTGAACCGTTGACCTCTACATTATCAGTGTAGCGCTCTAACCAACTGAGCTACGGGACTGTTGAGTATCCGCTAACCTGGTTGGCAAGCTGTCTCACTGCTGCTCGTTTTGAGTGCCTCGCGTTGAGAAAAAAAAATGGGAAAGGAAGTACAGAACCATCAATCTTAATCCCGAAGGATAAGAAGTGATTCGAACCACTCTAGAAAGGAGGTATTCCAGCCGCACCTTCCGGTACGGCTACCTTGTTACGACTTAGCCCCAGTCATTGGTTTTACCCTAGGCGACGCCTTGCGGCAATCGACTTTAGGTACTCCCAACTCCCATGGCTTGACGGGCGGTGTGTACAAGGCCCGGGAACGTATTCACCGCGTCATTGCTGATACGCGATTACTAGCGATTCCAGCTTCATGAAGTCGAGTTGCAGACTTCAATCCGAACTGAGACGAGCTTTAGAGATTAGCATCACATCGCTGTGTAGCAACCCGTTGTACTCGCCATTGTAGCACGTGTGTAGCCCAGGACGTAAGGGCCGTGATGACTTGACGTCGTCCCCACCTTCCTCACCGCTTGCGCGGGCAGTTCCATTAGAGTCCCCAGCTTAACCTGCTGGCAACTAATGGTAGGGGTTGCGCTCGTTGCGGGACTTAACCCAACACCTCACGGCACGAGCTGACGACAGCCATGCAGCACCTAGTTTCGCGCCCCGAAGGGATATAAGCTTTCACCTATAGTCGCTAACTTTCAAGCCCTGGTAAGGTTCCTCGCGTATCATCGAATTAAACCACATGCTCCACCGCTTGTGCGGGCCCCCGTCAATTCCTTTGAGTTTCAATCTTGCGATCGTACTCCCCAGGTGGATCACTTAACGCTTTCGCTTAGCCGCTGACAGTGTATCGCCAACAGCGAGTGATCAAAGTTTACAGCGTGGACTACCAGGGTATCTAATCCTGTTTGATCCCCACGCTTTCGTGCCTCAGCGTCAATAATGGCTTTGTGAGCTGCCTTCGCAATCGGTGTTCTATGACATATCTAAGCATTTCACCGCTACATGTCATATTCCGCCCACATCAAACATATTCAAGATTGACAGTATCAATGGCAGTTCTGTTGTTAAGCAACAGGCTTTCACCACTGACTTATCAATCCGCCTACGCACCCTTTAAACCCAATAAATCCGGATAACGCTTGGATCCTTCGTCTTACCGCGGCTGCTGGCACGAAGTTAGCCGATCCTTATTCTTATGGTACATTCAGCCTTCTACACGTAGAAGGGTTTATTCCCATACAAAAGCAGTTTACAACCCATAGGGCAGTCATCCTGCACGCGGCATGGCTGGATCAGTCTTGCGACCATTGTCCAATATTCCTTACTGCTGCCTCCCGTAGGAGTCTGGTCCGTGTCTCAGTACCAGTGTGGGGGTGTAACCTCTCAGTACCCCTATCGATCGTCGCCTTGGTGAGCCGTTACCTCACCAACTAGCTAATCGAACGCATACTCATCCATAACCGCCGGAGCTTTAATTGCAATATGATGCCATTTCGCAATGTTATGGGGTATTAATCCGAATTTCTTCGGGCTATCCCCCAGTTATAGGTAGATTATATACGTGTTACGCACCCGTGCGCCGGTCGTCAGCATGTATTGCTACACCTGTTACCCCTCGACTTGCATGTATTAAGCCTGCCGCTAGCGTTCATCCTGAGCCAGGATCAAACTCTCCGTTGTAAGTTTTGATCTGGTGTCCCGACTAGGTGTCGGGACGATTCTTTTGGCTCGTTACTCGACTTTGGCTCTCAGCCAAAGTAGGATGGTTCTGTATTAATTTTCCTTTCCCAATATTTTCAAAGAACTTCCTGATATATATTTCTGGTCACCTCACGGATTCCAGCAAATCAGACATGTTTTAAAGAACTTCCCGTTATCGCTTTTAACTTTCTACTTGTTTTCGTTTCAAACGGGGCTGCAAAAGTACAACCCTTTTTGACATCTCCAAACATTTTTAGAATATTTTTTCAAATATTTTTATTTGCTTTCGAAGATTAGCAAAAACATCCTGCTCCTAGTAAAAATTGATCGGTTTGACCCTTTCAACTCTCATTATTCGCAGCTTTTTAAAGAACGTTTCCCGCGTTAGGGGGTGCAAATGTAATATGGGAATTGATATCCACAATAGCATTTGCCTTATATTTTCTAACTTAGTACCTAACTCGCTGTTATCCAAAGAGAAAAATTTAAACAAATCTTCATGCGCCTCCTTAAACATCATCTTTTTGGCATTCTGAGCTGTTTTATTCCATGTTTGCCCCTCCAACTTGAGGCCGCAACCTTTTCTACAGTCAGTTCAGGGGTGTGGGGATCGCCAGGTGTGTGGGCAAATAACCTAATTCCCCCACTCGCCGGCGGAGATACCGTTTACATCCGGCATTACATCATGTTCTCTTCATCAATCAATCTTGCCACTTCTACTTATATGCGAATTGATACCATGGGAACCCTTTGCGGGCATCAACGTTTTTTTGTTCCGGGAGGTTCTTCTATTGACAATTACGGAGAACTGTATGCGGATTCGCTTATTATTAATGGCGGAGATGTTACCAATTATAATTTCATCCATATGGCCAATATGGCGATGGTGACCAATGGAGGATCCTTTCAAAATGCCGGTGGTAGTATGGTGGTTGGTAATAGCTTCCTGTGCGGTGAAAAAAGTAATGGGATTGCCGACCGGGAAGATGAAGGGTATTTCCTGGTTTATCCTTTGCCGGTGCGGGCTGGAGAGGAAATTCATATTAAAAACTTGCCTGCCACATGTACTGTGCAGATCTATTCGCTAACGGGTCAGCTGCTATATGAGACAAAAACTGCCCGGGGCGAAGGAATAAGGTTGGCCAGCCTTGATGCGGGAACGTATTTCATACAGGCATTTATGGCCGACGAACTTCTTTTCCGGAAGAAATTAATTGTGATCGAATAATTACGGGGTGCTTACACCTACCGGTAATATCTTCCCATTGAAATAATTATGCCCGTTCAATGCAAACCATGCAATCCAGGTAGCCATTTCTTTTGCGGATAGCGGCGCTTTGTAACCCGGAAAGGCCATTTCCAGCATTTCTGTCTGGGCGGCACCAAGCGCGAGGCAGTTTACGCGAATGTTTTTGTCCTTCAACTCCTCGGCAAGCATTTCCGATAATCCGGTTATGGCTGCTTTGCTGGAGGTATAGGCGGTTAAACCCGGAAACTTGGAGCTTCCCTGCACGGCTCCCATGCTGGAAATTGCTACTACATGAGAAACAGCGGCGCCTCCCATTAACGGAAGCAAAACCTGCGTGAGGCGGAAAGGCGCAAAAACATTTACTTCATACACCTGGCGTAATTCTTCGGGAGAAATCTTCTCAAACGCTTTATTCAGTATGGCGCCGGCATTGTGAATCAGCACGTCGATGTGCGAGTTGAGGGATTTTGCGGTGTAAACCAATTGCTGAATGTCCTTTTCGGAGGTCAGGTCGCCGGAAAGGAGCATTAGCCTGGAATCGGAACCGGAGGCACGGCAGGCACTTTGTAATTTTTCGAGTCCGCTGCCGTTGCGGCCGAAAGCAATAACGTGGTGGCCCTGCTCGCATAACAAAAGGGCGGTCTCAAAACCTATTCCGCGGCTGGCGCCTGTGACAATTATATTCATAGCAGGACAAATTAACACAAAACATTGCAAGCAACCTTTCACTGTTTTGCGCATCCTATTATTAAATCGCTTCGGTAAAGCGCAAAATTCAACGTAACTTTATAGCATGTATCGGTATAGCAATTTACTTTTGATTTTGGCGCTGCTGGTTTTACCGGTTTGCGTGAGCGCGCAGGACAGGGATTCGGTTACGTCGACAAGAAAAATGCCTCCGCCCTATAATTTGATGGATCATCTTGTATTCGGCGGGAATATGGGATTGAATTTCGGGAATGTTACGAGCATCAGTGTTTCACCGATGATCGGATATAAGGTGACTGACCGATTTACCCCGGGGATAGGATTAACTTATAATTATATCAGGTTTAACTACCCGGGTTACCAAAGTGAGGCCATTCACATTTACGGTGGTAGCATTTGGGCACGGTATGCCCTGTTTGAAAATATTTTTTTGCATGGCGAATACGAAGCGCTTAACGGCGAATGGGATCCGTATGTGCGACCGGACTACCGCTATTATCTTAACAGCGCATTGGTAGGCGGAGGTTACAGGCAGAATTTCGGGAATTTTGCGAGCTATGTTCTTTTGCTTTATAATCTTACTTACTCGACAGACTCACCTTATCCGAGCCCGTTTATACTTCGTGTTGGTTTTGGATTTGGTATGTAAATTCCATTAATAAAACACGAGAAAATTTTAACCTCAACAAATTGAACAACTAAAAAAACATCATGAAAAAAATATTTACACTTGTTGCTGCTCTTTTTTCTTTCTGTGCAAATGCGCAATGGGATACGCTGAATACGCTTACGAATACAAATTTTAATTCTATTGCATTTTCCGACAATTACAATGGTGTTGCAGTAGGTGAACATCCAACAACAGGACGAGCCGCAGTTTTTTTCACTGTAAATGCGGGACAGACCTGGGTGGCTGCGAATATGACGACCAATTCGCCGGCGATAAATGATGTTGGCATTTTTCCACCTTCTTCTTATGGTTATGCAGTGGGCGACAGCGGACAAATTTATTTCTGCAACACCAATGTGATGACCATCTCGGCTCCTTTCCAGATCGGGACACAAAATCTGAATTGTGTATTTCCACTTAACGATTCGATGACGTTTATCGGTGGAGATAATGGTGCGCTTTATCGCACATCTGATTTTGGAACATCGTGGGACACGCTTAGCAGCCAGTCGACACAACCGATACGCGATATTTATTTTATGAATCCGCTTGTAGGATGGTTGGTTGGTGATGGCGGATATATTGCGATGACGATTGATGCGGGAGTAACATGGACCGCACAGACGCAACCTTATCTCGGGTTTTTCCAGTGCAAGAGCATTTCGTTTGCGGGAACTAGTCCGAATGGTTTTGTTGTTGGCAATGGTGGAAAAATGATTGAATCCATTGATGCAGGATTAACCTGGGATACGGTGACGCCGCTTACTTCTAAAAATTTAACCTGCGTGCGTTTCGGAAATAATCTTGCAGGAATTATTTGTGGCGATAGCGGAAACATTTATCGCACGTATGTAGGCGGAACAAACTGGGCGAATGAAAGCATGAGCTATGTAAAAGAGAAGCTCAATAAAATTTGTTTTTCAAGTGATTCTGTTGCGTTTATCTGCGGTAATGACGGAAGAATATTGCGATCGAATATTAATATTTCTTCGGTACCGACAGTTTCTTTTGCGGTGAATGCGCAGGCTTATCCGAATCCGTTTGAAGCGGAATTGAATGTGATGCTGAATCTTGAAAAAACTTCGGCGGTACAGATTTCAATTATAGATTTACAAGGGAGAGTTGTGCTGCAGGAAAATTTTGGTGAGCTGCATGCAGGAGCAAATTTGATTTCGCCTGATGGAATTAATATACTTACGAGTGGAATGTATGTGATGCAGGTTATTACTTCGGATGGGAATGTTTCTTTTCCATTGGTTCGGAAATAGTTGTTCTGTCCTTGTGCTTCCCCAACATGAATGTTGGGGATATGGGATAGGCCGGATTGCAGGGAAAAGCCCGCAGGGATAAATTCATTTTCAGTATAGATTTACGAGGACTTGCAGCGTAAAGCCGGTTGCGATGGTGCTTTAACATGGAATGATTCTCCTCCTCCTTCTCAGTAGTCAGTACTCAGTTGTCAGTAGTCAGTAGTCAGTAGTCAGTAGTCGATTATTCCTGAATCTTTTCTTTTTAATTCGCAAACCTCAAAGATTTCGCTGCGCACTGCTGCGCGAATCTTTGAGGTTCTTCATTTCGTAATTCGTACATTTTTTCCCATCACCTGTATCTTTTTCTTTTTACCTGCATTAGGATTGGCAAACAACGAAAGTCGAACCTAATACTTATAGCCATGGCTTCAGGAAAACAATCTCCAAGACAAAAGATGATATCGATGATGTACCTCGTGCTGACGGCGATGCTTGCGCTGAATGTTTCGAAAGAAATCCTGGATGCGTTTGTAACCGTAAATAACGGTCTTGAAACGACGGGCAGAAGCTTTGATAAAGACATTGCGCAACTGTATGCGAAGTTCGATGAGAAAAAAAGCATTGATCCGCTGCGTGTGCAGGCGATGTGGGTAAAAGCGCAGGAGGCAAAAAGACTTTCGAAAGACATTGGCAGCTACATTGAAGAGATGAAAAAAATGCTGCTGCGCGAAACGGAAGGCTACGAGAAAAAAGAAGAGGATACGATTCGCCTCGAATATGTGGAAGGAAAAGATCGCTACGATGTGCCGACTAATATTCTCTGCGGCAACTCGGAAGATGGTAAAGACGGGCAGGCGCATGTGCTGCGACAAAAGCTGGATGCATATAAAAAAGCGATGCTGGATTTGCTTCCTCCTGCTGAACAAGCTGCAATGCATTTGAGCATTGAATCGAAAGATCCGACGGACGGTGGTGAATTCCGCACGTGGGAAATGAAAACGTTTTATCATACACCGCTTGCTGCCGACATTACTATTCTTTCGAAAATACAGGATGATGTAAAGAGTGCGGAAGCGGATATTGTAGAAGCACTATTGAAACAAACTGATTCGGATATAATTCCGTTCGACACTGTTGCTGCGCGTGTAATTGCTTCGACAAATTATGTGCTGATGAATGATACATTCAGGGCGGATATTTTCCTGGCGGCATTTAATAAAACGCTTAAGCCACAAATTCTATTGGGCAAATTCGATACAGCAACTGGAAAAATGATTGGAGCTTACGACAGTGTGAACGTGAGCAATGGATTGGGAAAATATTTTGTGATACCATCACGCGAAGGAATTTATGAATACGAAGGCGTGATAAATATGACGACACCAAAAGGAATAGTGAAGCACTACCCTTTTAAGTCGGAATACATTGTGGCGCGACCTGCGCTGACGGTAAGTGCGGATAAGATGATGGTGATGTATGCAGGATTAGAAAATCCGATCTCTGTTTCTGTGCCGGGTGTGCCGAATGAAAAAGCGCATGTGAGCTGTGATAATGGAACGCTTATTCCGCTTGGGAATGGGAAATACAAAGTTGTAAATCCGGTGGGAGGAAGAAAATGTAAAATTGCTGTAACGGCCGATATGGAAAATGGTGAAAAGAAAAGTATGGGTGTGATGGAATTTACAGTGAAGAATTTGCCAAAACCGGAAACATCAATTTCGGGTTGTCCTACCGGCCGGGTGAAAGCTGCTACTCTTGGAAGCGCAATCGGAATAATGAGTATTTATCCTGCTACAGATTTTGAAGATGCAAAATGTAAAGTGGGAAGCTATCACATGGAAATTTTCCAGAACGGAATAGCGATGGAAGATAAAACATATAGTGGAAATTTATTTGATAAGGCGATGCAGGATAAACTTCGCAAACTCAGACCCGGTGCAAAAGTTTATATCACGGATATAAAGACAAATGGTCCCGGCGGCCCATCAAAGGGAAATGATTTATCGTTTACCATTTACTAAACCCCGAATTTGCCTGAGCGGTTCCTTGCAAAAGACCGAGGTTGATGACAGGAAGCAGGCAAATGACACCCGTGAGAGAGCGATCTTTCACGGGTTTTTAAAATTCATTTTACTCCCATTTTTCCAATATCCAAACCTATTTATTTTCAATTACTTACCGAAAATTTTAATTATATTTACTCTGGCAAGTACCTGGCGTAACAACACAATATTACAGTAGCAAATTTCTTTTCCGTGCGTTTGATCCATCGCATTCTCTTATTGACTCTTACCTTTTCTGCAATTTTTTCCCTTGCATCGAAAGGCCAATGCGTGCTTGCGGATGCCGGTCCGGATGTTACGGTTTGTTCGGGCGGATGCGCCACTCTTATGGCAAATATCACCGGAACCAGGCAAACCAATCTTTACAACGTTAATGGCATTCCTTATGCTCCATTTGCGTTTACAGGTGGAAACCCGGTGCTTGTGAACCTCGATGATCTATGGTCGCCGGTGGTAAACATTCCTTTCTGCTTTGATTTTTACGGCACGGTTTATAACCAGCTGGTCATTGGCACAAATGGCGTGATCACTTTTAATGTAAGCCAGGCAAACGGAACCTGCCCGTGGACCATCAACACAGCTGCACCAAACCCGGCGCTGCCATTGAACAGCATCATGGCGCCGTTTCATGATATCAATCCAACCGTTGCAACTTCAAGTGGTGCCACTTCAATCAACTGGAATGTTTATGGAACAGCGCCGTGCCGCACATTTGTTGTGAACTGGAATGATGTTGCCATGTACGGAACAGGTTGCGGCTCGCTCATTTCTTCTTCGCAGGTGGTGTTGCATGAAACCACCAACATCATCGATATTTTCATTCAGAATAAATCGGTTTGCAGCACGTGGAATAATGGTGCAGCAATAGAAGGTTTACAAAACGCAAGCGGCACAGCAGCTACTATCGCTGCCGGAAGAAATTATCCCACCAACTGGAGTGCATCCAACGATGCCATGTCATTCAGACCCGCGGGCATGCCCAATTATACAATTCAGTGGCTTGATCCGGCGAATAATGTTGTTGCCAATACGTTTACGTTCCAGGCTTGCCCGACACAAACCACAACCTATACGCTCCAGGTAACCAATACCGGCTGCAATGGAATTCCCGTAACTGTAACAGACGCCGTTACTGTAGTTGTTATCCAATCTAATCTCTCCGTCACAGATACAATAGTTTATCCTTCCTGCAATGGTCTCTGCAATGGATCGGCTTCTATCTACCCGGCAAATGGGGTTCCGCCTTACGTTATTAACTGGAGCCCCAATGTTTCAAGCGGCACGACAGCAACAGGATTATGTCCCGGAATTTATAATGTTACTGTTTCAGATGCAACCGGCTGTATGTTGTCGCTGGTGATAAATCTTAGCTCTTCCCCGCCATTTACTTTAACCTCCGTAACAACTTCTACGGGTTGCAATACCAGTATCGGAACTTCGCAGGTGAATATAATCGGCGGTAGCGGACCTTTCAACTATCAATGGTCCACGGGTGATACAACTTCTTTTATCAGCGGACTGGCTGTAGGCTCTTACTTTGTTGTTGTAACGGATTCGGGCGGTTGCTCCGATTCTCTTTCTGTAGTGGTTACGCAAGCAGGACTTTCGATTGACACTTCTACCACTCAGCTTGTCTGTAACGGCGATTGTAATGCTACTGCAACCGTCATGCCGATGAATGGTGTTGCTCCCTTTACTTATCACTGGATTCCGTATGGTGGAAATGGTCCGACGGCCGATTCACTCTGCAGCGGAGTTTTCATTTGTCACATTACGGATGCAACCGGCTGCTCAGTAACAAGTGTTTTGCCGATCGTTAATCCGCCCCAAATGATTGTTACACCGGGCGCTAATCAAACCATTTGTTACGGACAAAGCACTGTTGTTTCTGTGAGTATTGTTGGGGGAACTCCGCCCTATTCGTACCTCTGGAACAACGGTCTCCCTCCTGTAGCATCAAATCTTATTACGCCGGCACAAACAACTATCTATACAATTGACATTACCGATGCTAATGGTTGTACAACGCCTACGCAAAGCACACTGGTAAAAGTAAACTGGACACCCGTCAGCGCTTTTAGTGCA
The DNA here is from genome assembly GCA_031425935.1 of Gammaproteobacteria bacterium. Taxonomy (GTDB): domain Bacteria; phylum Pseudomonadota; class Gammaproteobacteria; order Pseudomonadales; family Cellvibrionaceae; genus Cellvibrio. Next base: position 12,781 of record JANPKH010000453.1, read on the forward strand.
ATGGAAGCAACTTGTCCGCCGGTGATGATCGATTTTACAAACTCAACGGATTCGGCCCTGACGTATTACTGGAATTTCGGTGATCCTTCTTCCGGCGCCAATGATACTTCCACTTTATTTTCGCCTTCGCACACGTATAACGTCGGAGGAAATTATACGGTAACGCTTATTGCGACCAATGCTTATAGCTGCGCAGATACGCTTATCATGCCCAATTCAGCACAGGTTCCCGAAGGTGCAGTTGCAGCGCTTTCCGCCAACGCTACTTTTCTCACCAGTCTTGACCCGGTAGTATTATTAAACAACGGCAGCACGCATGCCGCTTCGTACATGATTTATTTCGGCGATGGCGATTCGCTTGCAACAACCAGTCAGGGTCCTTACGCGCACGCTTACGACACTCTTGGAATTTACAAGATCACGCTTATCGCATGGAGTGCAGATGGCTGTTCGGATACCACCTGGCTCACCATTCTCATTGAAGAAGCGACTACTATTTTTATTCCGAATGCGTTCACACCAAACGGCGATGGTACGAATGATGCGTTTATGGTTTACGGCGTGAATGTGAGGCAGATGAAATTTTTAATCTTCAACCGCTGGGGCGAATTGCTATTTGAAAGCAACGACATCACCCGCGCTTGGGACGGCACTTTTAAAGGCGAATGCGTGCAGGAAGATGTTTATGTATGGCGATTGCTGTACGAAGACAATTTCAGCGGCTGGCACGAAAGAATCGGGAATGTGTCGGTGATCCGCTGAAGTAACCTGCTTACGAGTGAGATTTATCTCACGGGGGATTTAATGATTGGGTGATCTGGTGACTTGGTGATTGAGCGCGCAAGGGTCAATGCGCAGGTGATGGCTGATTGATGGCTTTTTTATCATTAGGTACGTTTAAGAAACGTACCTAATGATAAAAAAAGCGTTTCGCAATCGCACGCCAATGATTAAAAAAAACCTCGCTGTCCTTCCACTAAATCCTTCCCGATTAATCAAAGCAAAAAAGCACAGACGCTAGTCCATGCTTTTCTATTTGTTTCACTCTTCAATTTTCAATCTTGAATCTTGATCCCGATAGCTATCGCATTGGCGTTAAGTTAACGAAGCTACTGACATTAAGGTATTGAAAACCAATAATTGAATGGATTAAATCAGACTCTCCGATAGCATAATTATGCAGTGCTAACAAACATTAAAATGCA
>JANPKH010000454.1:0-1572 GCA_031425935.1 Gammaproteobacteria bacterium
ACAGGAGATAGAGCGACAGACCCTTCGCGATGGCTTCGGGAAAACTGAGATCGGACCGAGCGAGCGCTGCCCCGAGCCCGAGGCCGAAGCTCAGGATGATGGGCGAGATCAGGTTTTGTCCTGCCAGGGCAAGGACGCCATCCATGCTTCAATCCTCGTGAGGCTCAGGTTGGCTCAATCGGCGGACCATAGCGCATGGGAGGATGCGACTGTGGTAGGAACGCGGATGCGCCGCCTCGCCCTCGCGTTTTTGCTGCTCACATCGCCGGCGCTCGCCGAGCCGATCGTCGGCCGCGCTTCCGTTATCGACGGCGATACCCTCGACGTCCGGGGCACCCGCATACGGCTCTACGGCATCGACGCGCCCGAGAGCGGGCAGAGCTGCCAGGATGCATACCACAAAGACTACCGCTGTGGGCAGACCGCGGCGCTGACGCTCTCGAGTCGGATCGGTCAAGGCAACGTGACCTGCGTTGCGCGGGACACCGATCAGTACGGCCGCGTCATCGCCGTGTGCCGGCTTGGGTCGACAGACTTGAACGAATGGATGGTCCGCGAGGGCCATGCCATCGCCTACCGCCGCTACTCACAAGTCTACGTAAACGTGGAGCTGACCGCGAAGGAACTCCGACGTGGCATCTGGAACGGCACATTCCAGGAGCCATCCGAGTGGCGTCGGGCGCGGCGCGCTAGCGGCGAGAACACGCGACCTGAGAAGGTGGCGCCACCCACGAAACTCAGCGGCTGCACGATCAAGGGCAACATCTCGGCCGGCGGCGAGCGGGTCTATCACCTGCCGGGCACGCGCGATTACGACCGCACCCGCATCAACGACCGCGCCGGGGAGCGGATGTTCTGCTCGGAGGACGAGGCGAAGGCTGCAGGGTGGCGCGCGGCAAGGCGGTAGTCTCGAACTCACGACGAAACGGATCAAAGGCTGTCACGACCTCACGCTCAAACCATTGCATGATCATCTGATCGAGGGATGCCTTCCTCGCCACGCGCGCTTCATCAAAGCTGCCGAAGGTGTGCAGGGAATGGACCTTAGGTTTGCCCGCCTGCTTGATGGAGTAGGCAAAGCGCCCAGTCAGATAGTGAACGGGCCGAACTTCAAGAACGAAGGGATGCGAACACACCATACTGGTGCGTAACCAAGAGTGACGGATACCGACGAGAGGTCAGGCGGCCGCGCGGCACAATGTGCCACAGCCCTAAGCTCATCATCAGCTGCCCAGACACTCCTTCTCAGCCTTCTTGGCGGCTTCCGGCTTCTCTTCCTTGTCGCTCGGCCGAACGCGGGCCATCGCACCCGAGGCGCGAGCCTTGAGATAGACGTAGAGATCGTCGGCGTAGCACATGACGTTCTTGTTATCGCCGAAGGCCGGCATCACGCTCTGGCCGCCCGCGCTGGAGTTCTGCTTGCCGCCTGAGATGATACCCACGAACTCCTCGTAGGAAATCGTTTTCAGCGAGTCCTTGAGAGCTGGTGCGTAGGTCGAGCCCATGGCATCGGGGCCGTGGCAGACATGGCACTCGGCGTGGTAGCGGCGGTAACCGGAATAGGTGTACCAG
>JANPKH010000455.1:0-1717 GCA_031425935.1 Gammaproteobacteria bacterium
CGCAGGTAATCTCCTAATGGAGCAAAAACTTCCTCACGCGGCCTTATATTATATTAGAGAAGCTTATTATTACTATCGCCGTTATGGGATGACCGTAAAATTAAAATTGCTCGAAAATCGCTACCCTCACTGTTTTGTGGATCAGGTTCACATAAATACAGATCATTCGAACGGAGGTGAGGGCGCGTATGAAAGTGGAGTCAAGACATCAATAACTTCTTTGAATTTGGATTTCCTCTCGGTGATAAAAGCCAGTCAAACAATTTCGGGTGAAATCGTTCTCGATAAGTTATTTGAAAAAATGTTACATATTGTGGCAGAAAACGCCGGTGCTGAAACGGTGATATTTTTAGAAAAAAAACAAGATAATTGGATGGTTACTGCGATTTTGTCAAACCGAGAAGGCATTGATGTTTTTAACATGTTGGATATTAGTATAAAAGAATATAGAAACATTTCTCAACAAGTAATCGGATATTCCATCCGATCTACAGAGCCTGTTGTGATTAGTAATGCTGCCGAAAATGAGCAATATAGTGATGACCCTTACATTCAACGAATGGGAACTAAATCCATTTTATGTCTACCCATTGTGCATATGGAAAAAGTAACAGGAGTACTTTATTTAGAAAATAATCTAGTGGTTGGTGCGTTTACTCGAGATCGTGTCACAGTACTTACCATGCTGGCGTCGCAGATTGCCATTTCGCTGCAAAATTCACATTATTTAGATAATATGTCACGATTGTATCGCAGCACGGAACGTTTTGTACCAAAACCTTTTTTGAATTTATTGAAAAAAGAAACCATTGAAGACATTAAAGTGGGTGATAGTGCTGAGGTGAATTTAGCTACCCTTTTTGCGGATATTCGCAATTTTACTACTATTTCTGAGGAAATAGGTACGGAAAAAACTGCATTTTTACTCAACGCATACATGCAAACCATGTCGCCAATTATTCGCAGAAACCACGGCTTCGTGAGTCAATTTTTTGGGGATGGTATTATGGCATTGTTTCCTAGGAACTACGTGGACGCTGTTGATGCGGCTATCCAAATGCGCGCGGCCTTGCCTGAATTTATCTCAAAGATTGAAGAGCAGGGCTATGAGCCTATAGCGATAGGTATTGGAATTAATGCAGGTTCTGCAATGCTGATTACTTTGGGTGAGGAAGAGCGAATGGAGTCTAGCGTGGTGAGCGATGTGGTAAATACTGCGTCGCGCATTGAAGGACTTAATAAGCTTTATGGTACAGGATTGCTCATCAGCGATAGAGTGTTTGAAACGATTCAAAATCCTGAGCAGTATCTAATACGCATTGTGGATAAAGTGAAGGCTAAAGGTAAAAAACAAGCCATGCGTCTTTATGAAGTACTAACTTTGCCCCCAGAAAAAGATTTTCTTGAAATGCGTGATTACATTAACCTGTTCCAAAAGGCTTTTGCATTTTATGAAGCAGGTGAATTTAAAGCGGCTAATGAAGTGTTTACCACCTGTCTACTCAGGTATCCAGACGACTCAGTAGGACTATTACTTAAAAATCGATGTGAAACCTTCCTGGCATCTGGTACTCCAAATGATTGGGATGGTACTTATGTAGCGCTTGAAAAATAAAGAGAATGTGCGGTGATAAAAAGATAAATTAATTATTTCATCAACGAAAAAATACGCAACAATAACGATTGGATGAGCTTAAGCAAGTGCCAAATTCACGAG
>JANPKH010000456.1:0-2475 GCA_031425935.1 Gammaproteobacteria bacterium
AATACAAAATTCAAACTCCCAAACCTGTTATATCTTGGCGGCAATCCAAGCGATGATTTACTCGGCTGATGGAATTGCCAACCTCAAGAGCATGATTACGGCCAAAGGTGATTCTTATACTGTCACTTTTAAAGATGGAACCAGTCAAATTGTGACTCAAGCCGACTGGAAAAATGCCACCAATAATCCGAAAGCGGCCGCGCTCGGGCGGTCGGGCGGTGAGCTATGGGTTCGTATTTTTGAACTAGCCGTTGTTAAAAAACTGGGAGCTACCTACGACCAGGACGGGGATCCAACAAGCGTTCTAAAACTGCTTACGGGTGAAAATTACTACCCCGACCATGGCGGCGTCGATAAGTCATACCAAAAAATACAGGACGCACTCAAACGTGGGCAACCTGTTGTGTTTGGTACAAAAGAAACGTTTGCTTCAGGCGACAGTAGTCTCCGCGCAAATCACGCTTATGCGATTAGTTCATACGATAAATCTAAAAACTTATACACCCTGGCCGATACCTTTGGTGGTCTGTCAGTACAGATCTCTGCAGCCGATCTGAAAAAATACGGCGAACGTATTTTGATGCAGTCCAATGAAGCGAAATTCGCAACTGTCAGCCTATTCTTCAACACCACGCCACGAGGTTACATCACGAAAGAAGGCGGATACGGTGATTTTCTTCCGCCCGAACAAAGTACCTTCAAACTCTTTGGTCCAGCAGGAGGTGAAATCAAAGTCGATGGTAAAACCAATGCGGAATCACTGTTGGGCAAAATTTTCCTGTGGGAGTCTGTTCAAAAAAACAGCATCATGCGATTTTACAAAGATCCGTATGGAGCAGATGGCAGCAAACGGGTGTTCCTTCAGTGGGCAAATGACTACGACTCAACGAAACTTGCACGTGACCCCGAACAGGCGGATTGGCACACCATTGCTTGGATGGATCCAAAAACAAACCCAAAATTAAGGAAACGTTGGCAAGTTGACGGCGAGCTGAGCGTTTCACATGACATTTATACCAATGACAAGGGCACCCCGACAACCTTCAAGCCGAATCTACAGGTCGATGTAATACCGGCATGGTCCCTGCATCTTTTTGTTACAGATCCTATTGAGACCCCAAACCCCAAAGTCGGTGAGACCGTGACCTCGAAAGGCGTCAATGAAACAATACAAAATACACGTTTTAATTTGTCACTCTTAGCCTCTAAAGTCACCCTTTTCAACGGCGAAGTCTCCCTTCCATCGACTAATGCGACCATCAGTTCGCTTGAAGCAGAATACCAACAAATAATTTCCAGGGGATATCGGGCCATCAAAGTTTATAAATATAAAGACGGCGAGGATAATAAAGAAAAGACAATCGACATCAAAATCCTGCAAAATCTTAAAGCAACTATTTCCGGTAAGGTCACTGCATTTAACTCAGAAATGATAACTAATGCAAATACGCTCGTAGATCAGGGATTCAAAGACGGTGGCGATAAATTTAAAACAAATTTAACAGCTTGGTTAAACAGTGCAGTCGGCATGAAAGCGACCGTTGGGTTTTCAAGAACTGAGATCAAATTTTGGGATTTTTATGCCACCAAGGCCAGCCAAGCCAGGAGAGAAGCCGGACTTAAGTTTTTGCTGCACGGAAACTCTACCACTTTAAAAAACGCACGCCTGAAGGAAATGTTTTTCACGGGCATGAACTTCTTCTTTCATGACTTGGTACTTGATCTAGGTCTTAGTATTTCACTAAACCCTGCTATATCAAACACTGGTGTTGCGCCTGGCGATGGTAAATATGGCGGCGGCCTCCCGTCAACGGCAACGCCAAGAGGTATCGCTGATATCTTGATAGACTTGAATGATCAATTTCAAAAAATAACCGCTATTTTTGAAAACGACAAGTTGGACGTTTTTGAAAAGTTTACAAAAGCAGCTGAGGAAGCGCCGACAGGTATGGGCGGGGGACTGACTGTTTTTGCAGCGCTTTCCAACATCGACAACCTGACTAAAATCAGTGATGTACACAACGCTAAACTGAAGCTAAACAACAGGACTAAAAGCTTCGGTAGATTTACTTCATCGTTCCAAGATGAGCTGCAAGACAGTTTTATGGACGCGGCGCTGAGTAAACTGTTGCAGATCGAACTTTATAATATTCTTTTGGTTGGCGTGGACGGTGCCACGCCGATCAGAGCGAAGGTTCCCTCCGATCCAACTGCGCAAAGCATTGCTGCATTCATTGACGATGTGGCGTTGGATATTGCTGGCTCCATTGGCTCTTTACTGAAAACGCTTTTGGCTGATCCGTTATTCTGGGCTTCTGTGCTGCTCTATACCATCGACAGATTGGGCAAGTCTGTCGCCGATACACAATTTCGCCAAGCTGTTAATAATGAACTTGCGGCTACCAAATTAGCAACTGACGATGATGCTAAAGCATCGCGTGAGGGCATTCGGCAATATGTTATCGACAATGATTT
>JANPKH010000457.1:0-1525 GCA_031425935.1 Gammaproteobacteria bacterium
CCTCCTTACTACCTTGTCGCTGTTGGGGGACTGACTCAGTATTCTAAATTTGTTCACAGAGCGGCCCTGCGTTGGCCTTGCCAGTGAATCGCTTGGAGTAATTTTTGACTGGCCAAACTTAATTTTGTTGTTTGAATGAATTTGAACTCTGCCGGGAACCTTCAATACCTTAAAGAAGGGGCTTCCCTGAAGATTAGAAGGGGCCTTGTTTATGTTTCGGCTATTTGATCTTGTTGTTGGGTCCTGTGAATCATTTAACGTCTTTTTTCCTGACTCAGTTGAAATCGTTGGTAAAAATATGCTCAGAGACAGTATCTCTTGAGCTTTAGGACGTTTATCACCGTCGAGACAAAGAGCTGATCTGATGAAGTAGACTAATTCTTGAGAGTAAGAGTTGAAGTGATCCGGGAGGAACTGGACTGAGCAAGACTTGTTTCTCTTGAGCAGCTCATCAGAAGTATGGCAATCTCTTTCGAATGGATTGAAGCCACAGCAGGTCTTATAGATGATCGAGCCCAGGCTGAAAATGTCGCAGGTTGAAGATATAATGCCCTGAGAATCTGAATCTTTGGAGTTGAGTATTTCAGGAGCTATGTACCCTGGTGTACCACACGTAAAGTAAATCGGCTTTTCTTCGTCAACATGGACTGCAAGACCGAAGTCAATTATAACCACCTCTTCTGGCTGTATGTTCGTGCCTTTTCTCCTGAGCATGATATTGCTAGGCTTGAGGTCTCTATGAACCAACCCTTGTGAGGACAGATAGCTTATTCCTCTAACGAGTCCTAAAGCAATATTTCGACATTCATTTTCTGGAAGATTACCACATTTTTCTATGTACCGTGACAGCTCACCGCCTTCGAAGAGATCGAAGACCAGGTAGATGCTGTTCTTTGTTTCATGCACCTCGTGGAGAGTTGCGATATTTTCGTGACTAAGGTTTCTCAGAATTGAGATCTCGTTCCAAAGTGACTCTCGACCCCGGGGGCGACTATCCACGTCGCTCTTTTTGAACGCCTTGACAGCTAATCGGCGCCCTGTTTTGACCTCTGTTGCTTCATAGACTGAGGCAAAGGCACCCCTCCCCAGAACCTTGGTCGCTTCATATTTTGTGTGGAAGTCAGACAGTGTGCTCACTTTGGCAAGTTGACTGACCCACTCTTCAAATTCTTCTCTACTGCTGGCGTAGAGGATTGAGAACTTCCCTCTTTGGCAAATCCTGATGGGGAACTCCTGACCGGAAATAGGGCTAAGGCCATTGTCTTTCTCGGCGTCAGTAACTATTCTTGCGAAAGAAATAGGACAGAAGGCCGAGGGAAGTCCATTGGCATTACCAGAGGTGTAGTAAAGACATTTTCTGGTCACAACAAACTTTCTTAGCGTTAGTTTGCTAGAGTCGTTGTTTGAGTTCTTCCAGAGCTGTCCTTGAAACAACTCTTCACTTTGCACACTTTCTTCCCACTTCTTCCAAAGCTTATTTGTTGAGTGACAATCACAAGGTGAGAATGAAATTCAGGTTGGCCAC
>JANPKH010000458.1:0-3930 GCA_031425935.1 Gammaproteobacteria bacterium
AAATCACCGACGAACTTACTGCGCTGCTAGACGCTCGGCTTGAAGAAACTGCAGAAGAACTTGCTGCAACAGTTGATATTCTGCTCGAAGAAACCAAAGAAGAACTCAATGCGCTGCTAGACGCTCGGCTGGAAGAAATACTAGAAGAGCTACTGGAAAAAGACGTTGGGCGCGCAAATGTCACTTTAAATTTACCACCGGTGCCCGCAGGTATTTGAAGTGTTCGAGTGATGCCGTTGAACGCCGTATAAGGGATACCGTCACGCTCAACCGCCGTTACAATTAATTGGTCATCTTGAATATCAATTGGCGTTAATTTAATAGCACGCGCCTGAGCTGATACTGGATATTTGTAGTAGAGCTGTACCGGCTGCAATTGATAATAAAGTTTGCCATACATATACACGTAGTAGCCTAGCTCGATTGAATGATAACCCGCCGAAAATAAACCACCTTTATCTGCATCTACCACCACAGTTCCATCAATATTCGTTTCTGCCCAAATATCACCGAAAGCGGTATCCCGCATATGATTCATAAAAAAATCCAGAGAGCCGTCTGCAACTTGCAAATAGATATCTTTATCAGATTGGTTGGTGGCAGTGTAGTAATTAATCATGCCCGAATTGAATCCCTGCTCCAGCTTCCAATGATTTTTATTGGTGCTTGTGAGCGCTCCTGTTTGCCAATTAAGCGTGGAGTAAATACCTCCATTCACTTTATCAAAAGTATTAGCGCTAGCCAGATCCTTGAAAATCGCATGCGCCGCATCGCGATAATCAGTGCGTGTTGGATTGTTTAAATAAGCGCGCAGCAACACCCAGGACGTTTTGTATAAGTGACCAATATCCGCTTCCGTAGTATTAAAATCAATTCGCCAATTAGTATCAAAAACTTCCGGAAACCCTACTGCTGCCGCGTTCATGTTACCTGCAAACCGAGTAACGATAATATCAGCAAGATCGCGCAAGCGTTGCTCATGCATAGGGTCATCGTACAAAGTCGTCAACATTGCCGCATGAGTCGTTATGGCATCAACAGTTGGCGTAAAACCTTTACCGGTACCATTAGTCCAGTTCCTATTAATGTATTCAAAGTAACCCAGCCTGGTTGGATCATTATCCCAAAGCCGATTGTAATTACTATTAACGCCACGGGTTAGCCAGGTTAAATCTGTCTCGGCACCATCGCCCCATGTCATTTCCCCTCCTGTTGCCTCCACCATTGCACCTACACCCAGCAGCGCATAATGCTGTTGGAAGCTCCACCAACGGTTATTCTCAATGTTATTGAAAATTGGCACACCTGCATCATTAGTTACAAAATACCAACCCTCTTGCCAGGCGTGGTCGTATAAAAACCGAAGCGCGTGATGTGCATGTTCCAAATATTTATCATCGCCAGTAAGCTGAAACGCGCGGGTAAATCCGTAACCCAAACGTGACTGACCATTCATAGATTTTTGATTAGCGCCTGATGGAGAACCATCACGATTAATAAAAGTATTAAATCCACCATTCACGTTATCGCGAGTACGCAAGCGAAATTCTGCTATTTCGCGAACAAAATCAATCATCAATTCAGGCTGAATTAAATAATTACTTTTTGGTTGGTAACCTACAACAGTTCCTGCCGGCACGCCATTGCCGCTGAGATTAACCAATAATTGCGGTTGGTTTTGCGCATTACTATCAATTCGTAACGTTCCGGTAAACGCACCTAAAAACCCAGGACGGAAGTTAATATTAATCGTTGTGCTAGCACCTGCTGGAACATTTAAAAGGCTTTGCCCTTCCAGCGTAAAAATAGAGCTGCTTGTGCTGATACTCGAAATATTAAGCGTTGTGCCACCGGAATTTGTTAACGTTAATGTTTGTGTTTTACTTTCACCTAGGAGAACAGATCCAAACATTAAAGCGCTGGCCGAAGGTTGAACTTGCGGCGAAGAGCTAGTCACTTCCTGCAAGCTAACATTATCGAGATATAAACTACCCGTATTTAAACCCGCGTTAAATTCAACTCGCGCGCCACCGTCTGTTGGTTGATTCATCGTAAATAAAAAAGAATAGCGCGTGGCGGTAGACGTTAGGGTCACTAATTTATTGGGGAACGCAGAGTAAGAAGTGTAAGCCCCGGATGCTTGACCTATGTTGACTTCTACTTGCTGTAGCCCTGAGTTTTCCGGGCCTTTAAACGCATCAAAACTAAACCGATATTGCTTTCCTTGTTGTAATACTTGGCCGCCCTGCTGCAACTGTACATTCCACCAAGCCGAACCCGCTTGGTTAACAATTATTTTATAGCGGCCATTATCAATACTACCCGCTGAATTACCACCATACTGACCCAAAGCCCAATTAGCTGTACCTGCTGAAAAGTCACCATTTTGCACTACTGCGAATGCATGTTGATTCAGCACTAAGGTTGCTAAAACAATTAACAAAGCTGCAATAGACTTATCAACCCTACATAAAACATTCCTAAACATATCCTCTCCTCTTGCGCCAAAAAGACGCTAACAAATAAAAAAAATTTCATTACTGAGCGAAAGCGACAAGATTCTGGCGTCAACACCCAAGCCGGCAGGCTATCATTTATCAACAACAGTGGCGCGAAAATAGGTGTTAAATTAAAGCGGCTTACAGTAAAGAAATGTAAGTGTGGTGTTTGGCAAATAGTAAATATGGAAATAACTACGCAGCGATTCCTTTGTTTAATTGGCAATAAAAACTGAAAAATGACGCACTAACTCAATGCACTCGCGAGTATCTTTTAAGTCACATTCGTAGCCATTGTTACACGTACGCGCAGAAAAAATTTGTTGTGATGATCACATAACAAAAACTTCTAGCAAAGCTAAAATTAACATTTTAGAATTACTATGAGAAATAGTTTTATAACATAGCCTAGCTTGTTAGTGATTAAAAAAAATATTTACGAATTACATCATTTCGAAAACTTTGCAATCTAGGCGACAATTTAATTAGTGATAATATTGCTTTAATTTTGTGCAAGAATATTGATTTTATACCAAAAAACCCTTTATAAAAATTTGACGATTCAAATGACAAGAAATTGCCTTTTAACATTAAAGTAGCAATTTTTCTAATAAAATTAAATTAACTAAGAGATACATGTAAATGCATAGTGAGCCGCAATGAAAAATTATAAATTTTTATACGAGAATAATGACACCGTAGACAGCTACGCAAAACAAAAAAAATTGCAAAAACCGGAGTTAGCAATTTTCGATCATTTAAAAGAATTTATTAGTAACGCTATGATTTTAGATATTGGAGTTGGTGCTGGCCGAACATCAGCGTACTTAATGACAAGCTCTAAAAAATATACTGGCATAGATTATTCCTCCAGTATGATTAATTACTGTAAAAAGTTATATCCGAACCATCAGGATTTGTTTTCTTGCGGTGATGCTAGAAGCATGTCGCAATATAAAAATGAATCGTTTGACTTTATCTTATTTAGTTTTAATGGAATTGATAGCGTTCCTTATGATGATAGAAAATTAATATTTAGTGAAATATTTAGAATATTGAAAAAGGATGGTTACTTTTCATTTTCTAGTCATAACATTAGAAATATCCCGGAAAAATATCAATTTAATTTTAAAAAGAGTCTATTTAGCTATCACAAGGAATTGAAACGGTTAGTGCTTACGAGAAAGATAAATGGAATTCAAGAAAAATACGCTGATAAGAGTTATGTGAATTTTTATGACGGAGCTGAAAAATTTAAGTTTGCCCCATTGTATATAAAGCCAGAGCTACAGATAGAACATTTAATAAGTATGGGATTTTCTGACGTTACGATGTATGGTTTAAAATCAGGCAATATGATTTCGAAAAATGATTTATTAAATTATACAGACGCTTGGTTATACTATTTATGTAAAAAAATTTAGGTTGAACG
>JANPKH010000459.1:0-3178 GCA_031425935.1 Gammaproteobacteria bacterium
CTTTGGTTTTTCCCTAGGTTACGCACCATTAGTGAAAGCAGTGCTGAACACAGAAATTCCTAAAGAAGAAACACGTTCAGATTGGTTACAGCGTCCATTGAGCGCGTCGCAGATTAAATACGCAGCACTGGATGTAGCGCATATGCTCATTATTTATGGCATGTTGTTGCAGAATTTAAAAGCGAGTGAGCGGCTACACTGGGTAAAAGATGATTGCGCTGATTTAGTTTCCAATGCGCGTAAGCCTGATAATTTTGAGGACGCCTATCATAAAGTCGGTTTTGCTTGGAAATTGCGTGCGCAAGAATTAGCGATATTGCGCAATTTATGTATTTGGCGTGAAATAGAAGCACGTAGTCGCGATATTCCAAGGAATCGTTTAATTAAAGAGCCTGCGCTTTGGGAAATGGCGCGTAAGCAACCGCAGGATATTGTGCAGCTACAGCGCATTGATGATATTCCCTCGCGCACTTTAAAAAATGATGCACAAACTTTACTCGATATTATCCACGCTAGCGCTAAAACTGATACCAGTTCCTGGCCCGCACGTTTGGTACAACCGCTTGCTTTGTCTGAAGGGCCATTGTTAAAAGCGTTGAAACAATGTGTGCGTGATGTCGCTGAAACATTAAATCTTCCTGCTGAAGTTTTAATTCGCAAAAAAGAATATGAGGCGCTAGTACGCTCAGGTTTGAACGGTGGTAATTATGCACTTCCATTGCGATTGCAAGGCTGGCGTTATGGTGTTATCGGCGAAAAACTATTGACAGCGGCACAAGTGTTTTCGCCCACCACTTCCACTACTGTAGATGATTAAAGTATCTACCAAATTTATCTATTAAGAATTCATCATGAAAATTATTTGCCAAATATATCGTAGCCCAAAAGAAGAAGGTATGTATCTTTACGTTAAAAAAGAAGAGGGTTTAACGCGAGTGCCGGATGAATTGTTAAAGCTATTTGGCAAGCCAGAACCTGCTATGGTGTTATTACTCACCCCCGAAAAGAAACTAGCGCGAGTGAGTTTAGAAAAAGTGGTAGAAAGCCTGGAGTCTCAAGGTTTCTTTTTGCAATTGCCACCACGCAATGAAGAAGATTCAGAAATGGCGAAAATGCGCGCGCACAACTCTAAGCTCTCTGGATTTTAATCACAAGCGAGGGCTAAGTTTCCCCTAACTTGCCACGGAATAGATTTTTGTAGCAAAAATACACCTCGCTGTTTGCGGCAAGGTATTTAATTCAAGTTTCACTAACATTGGCAGGTTTAACTAGAATGCCCGTACAAGTATTTTGGCGCGCTAAAACATTGGCGCAAATGACTTCGGCAGAGTTTGAATCTCTGTGTGATGGTTGTGGCAAATGTTGCTTGCATAAATTGGAAAATGAAGACAATGGCGATGTCTTTTACACAAAAGTAGTGTGTCGCTTTCTCGATCATAATACGTGTAAGTGCCAAACTTATAGTGATCGGGTGCAACAAGTACCTGATTGTGTTGTTCTTCAACCAGAAACAGTAAAAGAAACCTATTGGTTACCTGAAACCTGCGCCTATCGTTTGATTGATGAAGGTATTCCCTTGTTTGATTGGCATCCACTTGTATCTGGTGATCCTGATTCAGTACACAAAGCCGGCATGTCGGTGGCAGGGAAAGTAGTGCATGAAAATAATGCTGATCTAAATGATTTGGAAGATTACATTATTCGTTGGGTTTAAATTGTTCATTGGATATAGAATTGCGCCGTTGGGTAATTAAAACCCGTTAGATATCAAAACCCGTTAGATATTAAAAAGAGTAAGTTTATGACGCATATACAATATGCATGGATGATTTATGTGGCAGGCAGTCTAGGTTGTTGTCTGGCTGTATGGGGTATGTTTTTTTGGGCGTGGCGTTTTATACGTTACTCAGCCGTGGTCACTCTCATTGTTATTTTATTCACTCCCTTCGCTATTGAACAGGAAACCATGGCGTTAGCACCCGCGATTTTTACGCTGGTGTTTGAAGGAATGGCGCAGGGTGAAGAAGCAATTAAACCGTTGCTGAAACTTATGGCAGGCATCTGGTTGATTGCCATTATTTTAGTATCAGTATTTGTGATACTTACGCGTAATTTGGCCAAAGATACGGATACATCTGATAGTTACGAAGATTACGATAGCCAACACTCTTCTGCACAAAGTCGTAGAGTAAAACGCAGCAGGCCCTCTACTGCTGCTACCACTTCTGCGCAAGCACATCACACAAACGCGAGTGACTTAAGCGCCCAGGAACAACGCGCCCGCGCTGAGCTAATGTCTGGCGAACTACCAATGCGCGCAATCAGGGACTAGTGTTTTTGCTAATAATATTAAATCCAATAGTGCGCTATTCACTGTGGCGAATTGGCATGAAGGTGCTATAAATAAAGGGGCTGCGGTTCGTATTTTTTGTTAACCGTTGTAACGGCTGTAGGTCCCCCTTTAGTTTTTCCGCCAATCAGTGGGCTTTAACATGCATATTCGTTTGTGGATTGCGATCATATTTTTGGTGCTAACCAATGTCGCTTTTAATGTTGGCGCTGCAGCCCCTGAGCAATCTGCGCAGGATGATGCTCAAGATACGAAAGCCCCCCTCAATTTACCCTCAGATGTTCGTGTGCTCGTTGATGTTTCTGGCAGCATGAAAAAAACTGATCCGCAAAACTTACGTAAGCCAGCGCTCGATTTAATTGTGCGTTTACTGCCTGATAAAAGTCGCGCGGGTGTGTGGACGTTTGGTCACGCCGTTAATATGCTCATGCCACATCGCTTGGTAGATTCTGATTGGCGAAAACAAGCGGCTTTTAAAGCAGGTGAGATTAATTCCACGGCGTTTTTTACCAATATTGGCAGAGCGTTGGAAGAGGTTAGTTATGATCGGAAAAACCTTAGTCCGGACTACAAAACACATATTATTTTGTTAACGGATGGTGTTGTCGATATTAGCAAAGAAGCAGTTGATAACATAAAAGAGCGTCAGCGTATTCTTGCTGAGCTTTTACCAAATTTAAAAAATGCAGGGTATATCATTCATACTATTGCACTGTCCGCCGATGCTGATGCGGACTTGTTGAAAAAAATGTCCGTTGCAACTGAGGGAGTATTTATCACCGCACACTCAGCGGACGAATTAACCAGCACTTTTTTAAAAATATTTGA
>JANPKH010000460.1:0-15509 GCA_031425935.1 Gammaproteobacteria bacterium
AGCGCTACAGCAAGGGTTTCAGCGGTTACCTGAGCAGCTTGTGCCTCCAAGGCTTCGGACTCTTCAATGAGCGTACAAACCCAATAAGCTTGACGCCCCTCCGCGCACCCTAATCGCACTCGCTCGATAACGTCTTCCCTGCGTTTATCGCTAATGACCACCGTGGTAATGGGAGTTCGGCCGGGCGGTAATTCATCAATGACCGAGCAGTCCAAATCTGCATAGGCACTCATGGCCAGCGTGCGCGGAATCGGGGTGGCGGTCATGATGAGTTGATGTGGCCGCAAATTCTTATTTTTATCTTGTTCAGCGTTACATTTTTCAGTGTGATTTTTTTCAGATTGCGTGGTTTTTTCCAGGCAAGTATTTGCATTGGAAAACGCTCCCTTATTAGAAAGCGACAGCCGCTGGTGTACGCCAAATCGATGTTGTTCATCGATAATAATCAGGCCTAAGTCAAAAAACTCCACGGTTTCTTGAAACAGCGCGTGAGTCCCGATCACCACTTGTGCTTCTCCGCTAACAATGGCGGCCAATTGTGTGCGTCGCTCGCCCACCTTAAGCTTACCGGTAAGCCAGCCAACGTTAATACCCAGCGGTTCCAACCAATGAGTAAAATTAAGGCGATGTTGTTCAGCCAGAATTTCGGTGGGCGCCATAATCGCCGCTTGTTTACCGCTAGCAACAGCCGCTAACGCAGCCAACGCGGCAACCACTGTTTTTCCCGACCCGACATCTCCTTGAATTAAACGCAGCATAGGTAAAGGTTTGGCTAAATCGGTAGCAATTTCTGTAGCAACCCGTGCTTGCGCGCCGGTTAATGTAAATGGAAGATTTTTAAGAAAAGTTTGCCGCAAAGCAGAATGTGTCACTAGAGGTGTAGCGCCATCTGCTTGGGTTCGTTGACGCAACAACAGCAAACTCAAATGGTGCGCTAACAATTCCTCAAAAGCTAAGCGCTGTTGAAATGGGTGCTCACCATCTATTAACAATTGCGTGTTAGCGTTTACCGGTGGCTGATGTAAAAAACGTAAGGCATCTGTTAGCGCGCTTTGGTGCAATTGACGACGCACCTCATCCGGGAGCAATTCGCGCAATGCGTGAGTATCCAGCCAGGTCAACGACTGCAGCGCCAAGGTACGCAACCGCGCCTGAGTTAAGCCTTCAGTAGCAGGATAAATAGGAGTAAGGCATTGCTCCAAGGGTAAAGGTGCTGCTTCATCCAGCACGTCATATTCAGGGTGATATATTTCCAGCCCCGCCGCACCGCGCCGTGTTTCGCCAAACACACGTAGCTCAGTGCCCGCAAGCAAGCGTTGCTTCTGCGCATTATTGAAATGATAAAAACGTAATGTGATGCTGCCTGTAGCATCCTGTAACCGCACCACCATACTGCGGCGTTTACCAAACACAATTTCACAACCGCGAATCTCACCTTCGATCACTGCATTTATATTAGGTTGTAGCGCACCTATAGGCGTAATGCGCGTGCGATCCATATAGCGCAACGGCAAATGAAACAACACATCTTGCAACGTAAACAAACCAATTTTTGCTAACTTCGTCGCCAAACTTCCGCCAACACCTTTTAGAGCGGTGACAAGAATTTGATCGAGAGTTGCAGAATATATCATTAACTATTGGCTCATTAATTTATGGATTGGGCGCATCAGGCTCCGGTATAAATAGTTTACTACCTTGAAGAAAAACATTTTTATTCAACCCCATCGCAATTTTTAAAGCGACATCTTTGTCCCATTGATTTTGCATGCGGCTGATAGCAAATGCTTCCGAGATTTTAATTTCATCTATATGGTACCAAGGCGACGTTATAGGAAAAAATTGTAGTGGCCAATCGGTACCATAAATAAGTCGTCCTTCTAACTCAGGGTGTGCCAAAGCTTTTTTTAAGTACCCCAACTTATTGATTTGTGTAAGACTTGAAATATCTCCATATAAATTCGGGTACTGCTTAAACATTGGTAAAATACGCGCAAAATTGTCCTCACCCTCAGACTCGCCCGTCGTCGCAATGTGTGCCGCAATAACCTTTACATTGAGTGACAAAGGCAGCACCAAACGAAGCGGGTCTGCAAGTTCATCTTTTGCATGACTAAAAGATTTTTCCATGCCGGTGTGCGTCAACAACGGAATATTAAGCTCTGCCATTTTTTGATAAAAAGGAATGATCGTTGGATCGGCGGGATCAATAAACATAATAGAAGGAATCCATTTTATTAACACGGCACCTTGCGCCTTTGCGTCAACTAATCGCGCTATAGCATCCTTGCGATATGGATTGATACTTGCAGCATATAACAAGTTGGGGTACATCTGAGTTTGCGCGTAAACATAATTATTAGGCACATATATTTGCGTACGTTGCTTGTCAAGCTCACCTTTTTCGTTGATCACACCATCCAACGCCAAAATAACTACTTTATCAACCACTTTTGATTGCGTTACAGCATCACTAATTTTTTTGAAAATAATTTTATCGCCTTCCTTTTCCAACTCGCCTAGTGACGTACCCATTGCCATTAAATAAAATTTAAAACGAAAATTATTGCGCATTTCATCATTCACAAAGCAGTCTGAGTTTCCATACCCTAAGCCTGCAACGTGGGCATGAAAATCAATTATCTCTTTTCCTGAAAATGGCAATAAATTTTCGCTACTAATTTCACTGCTATTGTCGTCACTAAGCGCATAGCTAAGATATGCGCTTAATAACAAGACTGACCCAAAAATGACAGCCCCTAGCTTTTTAAGAGTCAATTTCATTCTGGTTACACTCCTAACTCTAACGCGAACTTTTTAGCACCACTAAAATCTGTTTTACCACTACCAAGCTTTGGAATGGCCGCAACATTTTTAACTACTGAAGGAATCATCATTGGGTTGCAATTAATTTCCAGTAGGCGCTTGCGTAACTCGTTGCTGTCGATATCGTGCGTAATTAACAACACCACTTGCTCACCTTTTTTATCGTCGGGAATATTCACGGCAACCATTTCAACATCCGCGTCATTAATAACCTTTTTAATTTCATGTTCAACAGCGCCAAGACTTATCATTTCGCCACCAAGTTTGGCGAAGCGTGAATAGCGATCCACTATTGTTAAAAAGCCATCCGCATCTAAATGGCCTTTATCGCCGCTTTTGTACCAACGACGCCCGTCAATTTCAGCAATAACGGAATCAGTTTTTTCTTTATCGTTTAAATATCCGAGCATAACTTGCGTACCGGAAATTAAAATTAATCCATCTTCACCAATGGGTAAAGATTGCATGGATGCAGGGTCGACGATGCGAAATGAACAGCCGGGCAACGGCAATCCTACCGTACCAATTTTACTGCCGATTTGAACATGCCAATCATTGGTATCGAGTTGGTCGGGAATATTCACGCTGGCAACGGGTGTGGTTTCTGTAGCTCCGTAGCCTTCATAAATCACTTTATTAAATTTATCGTGGAATTCTTCGCGCACATCGGCTGACAATTTTTCAGCACCGGCTACTACTACGCGCAACGAATCCAACATCAACGGTTGAACTTTTTTGTTTTTAGTATAAAGCCGTAAAAAAGTCGCGGTCGCGCACATGATGGTTACGTCATGGCGCGATATAGCTTTGGCGATATTCAAAACATCAGTAGGATCCGGATGGCAGATAACAGGAATACCTTCAATTAAGGGTAAGAATGTAGTCACCGTTAAACCAAAGGAATGGAAGGGCGGCAAGCAGCCCATGACGACATCATCTTCGCGAGTTTTTAATACATCGCTAATTTGTTTGATGTTAGCCATAAAATTGCGATGACTTAATACAACGCCTTTAGGTGTGCCTTCGCTACCACTGGAAAATAAAATAGCAGCGGGGTGATTGATTCCAACTTCTCTGCCAAATAAACGATAGAAAAAATAGGCAGGTAACGCATAGGCAAGTAAAAAGCTGATAATCACCAACGGCTTTGAAATATCTTTTTGCAGCTGCTCCATATGCACGATTTGCAAACCTTGTAACATCGCATCGGTATCTATGCCTTTACCTTTCATTCTGTCGATAAATTTTTCTGATGTATAAACAGTTTTTATCGCTGCACTTTTTATTCCGGCTTGTATGGCGGCAATACTGGTGGTGAAATTTATATTCACTGCCGTCTGGCCATTTAGCATGACCGCCATATTCGCAATAATCGCGGCACTGCTAGCAGGCAATAAAATCGCCACATTCTTTTCTGAATTCAAGCCTCGCATTTTGTGCGCAAAACTTGCGGTAGCCGCCATCATTTTTCCGTGGCTTAACTCCATACCGTTAGTATCAATTACGCAAGGTGCACCTAAATGTTCCTTAGCTGAGCGAATCCACGCTAATGGCAGTGAATCAAAATTCTGGGTTTGGTATTCCCATGCATCAAACGAAAGTTCAAATATTTTTTGTTTTAACACATCTGCTTTAGTTTCTATGGGCAAGGCTTTTCCTAAGGTAATAATCACTTCACGACGGAAGCCGCGCGAGGTATTTTTACGCAACTTATCACTACCTGCGCGCGACAAACGACTGCCCCACAAACCGTGCAAATAAAACGGCACAATAACGCCCTCAACACCCTCCACAACACGCTCATAACCAGCGTGAAATAATCCGAGCGATCCTGTACGACTAATAGCGCCTTCGGGAAATAAGCACACCACTTCGCCTGCTTTTAATAATTCATTAATTTTTTCTAAAGATTCTTTGCTTTGCCCACTACTAATAGGAATTACACCAAAGAACTTAAAAATCGGCTTCAAATACCATTGCTCATAAATACTGCGCAGCATCACAAAACGTACCGGACGCGGGCTCGCGATTTGCACCATAGCCCAATCAATCCAGCTAATATGATTGCCTAACAATAAAACACCGCCAGTTTTTGGCAAGTGATCAAAACCTACTACGTCTATCTTATATTTCCCTTGAATCAGTATTGAAGAGACAATACGTGTTAGCGAATGCGGCAATTCATATACGGTGTAACAAGCACCGGCTAACGCCACTAGCATCAATACAAAAAATAATTGCGCGCTGGTAACGCCAAGGTAAGCTAATAAAATAGTGATGCCTAAAAAACTCAGCATGCCAATGTTTTGAATCCAATTATTACCGGCGAGCACCACGCCTAATTCATCATCTTTGGCATGATATTGAATCAATGCATTTAGTGGAATAATAAAAAGACCGCCTAAAAATCCAAGGGTAGCAAATGTAAGCGCCATAGTGATGCGTGAATCCAATGCTGGCATCACCCCTAATAACAATGCAAAGCCGATGGCGCCAACAGGAATTAAACCAAGCTCAATATAATTTTTAGAAATTTTTCCAGCAAATAATGAACCCACAATAATACCTAAACCTGTGCAAGCAATAATGCCTTGAATAACGAGCGTATCAGTTTCATGCAGCACCTCTTTCGCAAATGCAGGGAAGGATGCAAACACCACTTGAGCAATTGCCCAGAACATGGTTAAGCCAATAATTGATAACCAAATCGCACGTTTTTCAAAAATAGTTTTTAAGTTTGTTTGAAGGTAATCGCCTTTAAAAAATCTAGCAGATGAAAAGTGTTTGTTAACATCAAGCTCTCGCTTAGCCGGCAACTGGTAGGCCATCCACAACTCTAGCAAAGTTAGCCCCACCAACACCCAACCAAGTGGAGCAATATTACGAACAATAATGTCTTCACTTGTGAGATTAATACCTGTTAATAGTTTTTCAAACAACGCAGAGAATACGAAGGTGCCACCTAAAATGGCAACAATCGTCATTGCTTGCACAATACCATTTGCGCCTGCGAGATGTTGATCACCCACCAGCTCGCGAATGTAGCCGTATTTAGCGGGCGAATAAATAGCTGCCTGAATCCCTAACACCAGTGTCATTGCAAACGCAAACCAAAACCAGCCTTGGTAGTAAGCAAAGGTAATAAATAAAACAGCGATTAATGCAAACCATGCGCTGTAACGCATAACCTGTTGTTTAGGATATTTATCAGCAAGAAAACCCGACGGCGAAAATAACAGAATAAACGGAATCAGAATAAGTGCATTGACCACTGCAGTTAATATAATTTGCGTCTGGCCGTCATACATTTTAAAAATGGTATTTTGAATAATTATTTTATGACCAAGATCCACGAATGCATTTACAAACAACACAACGATGTAGGGTAAAAAACCTTTAATTTTAAACAGCTGTTGCATGGCAACTTTTCTCCATAATTAAATAACGCGACAGTTAAATGACGCGACCAGAATGCCTAACCTTGGTGAATTAGGCTACTTATTTTGTTAAAGTAGCGTTAACGTGACTATTTGGTTGTGTATTTTGATACTTTTTAATTGCGTATTTGATACTTTGGGGGAATTTATGGCACAAATTAGTCCTTTGTTAACCACCTTAAAAAAGGCCCTTAAGGCTCATGGCTTAACCTATGCCGATGTTGCTAATAGCTTGGACATTACTGAGGCTAGTGTTAAAAGGCTGTTTTCGGAGCAAACCATTTCACTACAGCGCCTGGAGCAGATTTGCCAAATCATGGAGTTAGAAATTTCCGATTTAGTGCAAATGATGAACGAGCAACATCCGCGTTTGCAGCACTTAACCGTAGCACAAGAACAAGAAATCACTAAAGATTTGGTACTTTTAT
This sequence comes from Gammaproteobacteria bacterium, assembly GCA_031425935.1. Taxonomy (GTDB): domain Bacteria; phylum Pseudomonadota; class Gammaproteobacteria; order Pseudomonadales; family Cellvibrionaceae; genus Cellvibrio. The sequence continues at coordinate 6,692 of JANPKH010000460.1, forward strand.
TAATAACGGTTTCCGTACTCAATCGCTGGACATTGCAAGATATTATTTCGTTTTACAAACTCAGCGAAAATGATTGTATTCAAAAATTAGCGCAGTTGGATAAGTTAAAAATTATTGAGCTATTACCAAAAAATAAAATAAAATTGTTAGTTGCTACAAATTTTAGCTGGCGCGATAACGGGCCTATTCAACATTTTTTTCAAGAAAAAATTGCCCAGGAATATTTCAAAACTCAATTTAAAGATGATGATGAATGCTTAATCGTGTTAAACGGAATGTTGTCACAACAAAGTAGTGGTGAATTTCAGCGCAAGTTAAAAAAGCTCGCACGTGAGTTCGATGAGCTTAATAATGACGATGCCGGGTTACCTCTGAGTCAGCGCAACGGCGCTACTGTAGTGATGGCAGTACGAAATTGGCGCTATGGGTTATTTGAGCCATTGTTGCGAATATAAATATACGAACATTAATGTAGTTGCGTACATACACCAACAGACACACTAAAAACAACAAAGCCCCGACACTTTCGCATCGAGGCTTTTTTGTTTGGTGCCCAAGAGAGGACTTGAACCTCCACGGCCTTGCGGCCACCAACACCTGAAGCTGGCGTGTCTACCATTCCACCACTGGGGCAAACTTGGCTTGCACCAAGGCCGCGAACTATAAATAGCGGCCTGCACCTTGTCAACGCGCAAACACTTTTATTTGTGGGTTTGTCGGCACGGCTGCCTTATAATTCAAGGCAGTTTACCAAGTGGCAATTTGGCCACGATATTATTATTTTACAGGACACCAACCTTGACCAAACGCAAACTTCCTCATAACGACCCTTTTGCTAACCGCGAAGCGGAAAAATACGACAACCCCATTCCTAGCCGCGAGTTTATTCTCGATTTACTCGATAGCGCCGACGCACCAGTAACACATGAACAAATGTGTGAAATGTTAAACCTGACGGACGAAGATCAAGTAGAAGCATTACGCCGCCGCCTCATTGCGATGGCGCGCGATGGCCAGTTGATTAGCAATCGCAAAGATGCTTACTTGCGCCTGGATAAAATTGATGTCATTCGTGGCCGTGTTCAAGGTCATAAAGATGGCTATGGTTTTGTGATTCGTGCCGATGGCGGTGAAGACGTGTATTTACACAACCGCCAAATGCGCAAAGTGTTTGATGGTGATGAAGTGCTGGTACGCATGTCCGGCGAGCAATATCGCGGCAAAGAAGAAGGCGCTATTGTTGAAGTACTCGCGCATAACACAACACAATTGGCAGGGCGTTTTTATAATGAAGATGGCGTGCAATTTGTGCGCCCTGAAAATGCGCGAATTACACAGGATGTGATGATTCCTTTTGGCGCTTATGGTGGCGCTGTACACGGCCAAATTGTCATCGTAGAAATTACCCAGCAACCGGATAAAAGTCGTTTGCCGATGGGGCGAGTGTTTCAAGTATTGGGCGACCACATGGCGCCAGGAATGGAAATTGAATTAGCTATTCAATCGCATGGTATTCCTTATGTATGGCCGCCAGAAGTAATTGCTGAAGCGGCACTTTTACCTGCAGAGGTAGAGGACGCTGATAAACATCATCGTATCGATGTTCGCAACTTACCGTTTGTGACTATCGACGGAGAAGATGCACGAGACTTTGATGATGCCGTGCTGTGTGAGCGCCGTCGCGGTGGCTGGCGTTTATGCGTGGCAATTGCGGATGTTTCACATTATGTGCAAGTCAATAGCGCACTCGATGTAGAAGCTCGTACGCGCGGAAATTCGGTGTACTTCCCCGACTATGTTGTACCCATGTTGCCGGAAGCATTATCGAACGGCTTATGTTCGCTTAACCCGCAAGTTGATCGCTTGTGCATGGTCTGCGAAATGACAATTAGCGATGCTGGACAAATTACCGGTTATCAATTTTATGAAGCAGTGATGCATTCACATGCGCGCTTAACTTATACCAAAGTAGGTGAAATTCTCACGGGTGAGGGCGACACAGTAACTGCATTGCGCGAAGAATATAAAGCCGTTGTTCCGCAGCTAGAATTGTTGCATCAGCTCTACAAATGTTTACGCGTTGCACGGGACGAACGCGGTGCAATAGATTTTGAAACAGTCGAAACCCGCATCCAATTTAACGCTGACCGTAAAATTGAGCGCATCATTCCGGTAAAACGTAACGATGCACATAAATTAATTGAAGAATGCATGTTGTGCGCTAACGTCTGCTCAGCAAAATTTTTAGAGAAGCATGATCTAGTTGGTTTATATCGCGTTCACGAAGGGCCGACGGAACAAAAACTCACAAATTTGCGTGAATTTTTATCAGAATTAGGTTTGGGTTTGGCAGGTGGAAGCGAACCGACTTCAGGTGACTACCAACAGTTGATGCAAGCTATTCAGGGCCGTAGCGATACACATCTGATTCAAACAGTAATGCTGCGTAGTTTACGTCAAGCTATGTACCAGGTTGAAAACCGTGGCCATTTTGGTTTGGGTTATGAAGCTTACACACACTTCACTTCGCCCATTCGTCGTTACCCTGATTTATTAGTGCATCGCGCCATTCGCTCTATCGTACGTAGCGATTTGCCATCAACGCATGTACGCCGTGCAGAAGACGCAGAAATAATTCCTCAACGTAAAATTTATCCTTATTCTGCAAGCGACATGCTGGTTTTTGGCGAACAATGTTCACTTACCGAACGCCGTGCAGATGAAGCCACTCGCGATGTAGTGAGCTGGCTTAAATGTGAATATTTACGCGATCAGGTTGGAGCAGTATTTAGTGGCCACGTCAGTGCCGTGACCAGCTTTGGTTTGTTTGTAGAACTGAATGATTTATATGTAGATGGTTTAATTCACATCACGGCTTTGCCACACGATTACTATCGCTTTGAAGCGGCCCAGCATCGCTTGGTCGGCGAGCGCACTCGCAAAGTATTTGGCCTGGGTGATGAGTTAGTTGTGCGGGTTGTGCGGGTAGATTTGGAAAATCGCAAAATCGATTTTGAATTAGAATCTGAAAATGCCGTGCGCATTCCTAAATCAGCGGTGAAACCAAAAGCCACTAAAAAAGGTGATGCCAAAACGTCTGGTGCAAAAAAATCGGCAGGCAAGCTCCCAGCCGCAAAAGGCCCTGCTTTAAAAAATGGCGCACCAAAGCAAACCACAAACAAGCCGCCAATCACAAAAAAATCTAGCGCGGCATCTACTTCTAAAAAATCAACGAAAGAAGTGGGAGACGCCCAAAATGTAAATCAAAAAAGTTCTAGCGCTCCGAAAAAGACAGCACAAGGCAAAAATTTTGTTGAGACTGATTATGGCAATAAAACTAAAAAAGTTTCACGCGAGGAAGCGCCAACAGCACAGCCACCTGCAACGGAACCGACAAAAAAGTCGTCTTTTTTCACTGCGGCGAAGGCAGCTGTTAAAAAGGCACTGGGTCGCACTAACCAAAAGGATTAAACGCTGGCTATACCTGGAAACAACCGCATCCAGCACTTTGGCTTCAAAAGCTAAAGCAGCTGATGCGCTAAATGAGATTGCCCAAGAAAATACACGCCAACAAAAAAATCTTGTGGCAAGCAAGCGATAAACAAAAAGCCAAGCAACAGGTAAGAAAATTGGATAATGAAATCGTATTTGGCTTACATTCTGTGCAAGCCCTGTTAAAAAGTGCACCGCAACGCGTGAAAGAAATTTTTATGGTGCAAGGTCGAAATGATCAACGTTTAACAAAAATTGTTGCAAGCGCGCAAAGTAATGAAATCCCTTATAAGATTGTCAATCGCAATAAGCTGGATGAATTGGTTGCTGATGAAAATCATCAAGGTGTAGTGGCAATTTGTACGCCAGGAGAAACACACGACGAAACATTTTTATTTAATCTTATCGCGCAATTAAATGAACCCGCATTTTTATTAATTTTAGACGGTGTCACTGACCCACATAATCTTGGTGCCTGTATGCGCACGGCTGAAGCCGCTGGAGTTCATGCGGTTATCGCACCTAAAGATAAATCTGTAGGCCTCACGTCAATCGCACGGAAAGTTGCGTGTGGCGCAGCAGAAGTTTTACCCTTTGTACCCGTAACTAATCTTGCGCGTACATTGCAAAAATTACAGGCCGCAGGTATTTGGTTATTCGGCGCAGCAGGTGAAGCAGAAACGTCGGTATATCAGGCAAAACTAACTGGTTCAATTGGCATTTTAATGGGTGCTGAAGGCGATGGATTGCGTCGGTTAACACAGGAAACCTGTGATCATCTAATTAATATTCCGATGGCTGGTACAGTAAGTAGTTTGAACGTTTCGGTAGCGACCGGTGTGATATTGTTTGAAGCGGTAAGGCAGCGCAATACCAAATAAAATTTGGCACTAAAAATTATTTAGTTAGGAGATAAGTATGCTGGAACTTCGCCCCAATTGTGAATGCTGCGACAAGGATTTACCACCAGAATCTATGGAAGCAAGGATCTGCACTTTCGAGTGTACCTTTTGTAAAAGTTGTGTAGAAAATATTTTAAAAAACGCTTGCCCAAACTGTGGTGGAAATTTTGCTATACGCCCAATTCGCCCCGCTGAAAAATTATTAAAATATCCCGCATCGACCGTTCGCATTGTTAAGCGCTCTGGACCTGCGGCTCAACAGGAATAAAAATAATGAAACGAAAAGCTATTATTTTTCTGATGTGTGTTTTTCTCAATGCTTGTGCCCCTAAAGTTGGTAGCCCTGAGTGGTGTAAAAAGATTGAAGAAAAATCCAGCGGTGATTTATCGATAAACGAAGCTAAAGATTACGCCAAACACTGCATCTTTAAATAAATTTTCTTATGCACTAAACATAAACAACTAGTCGGATTTGTTCGTGCGGCGAGGGAAACTGCGGCTTTTAAAGATAATGAATTATTCAATGGAATTTAGCAGCGGATGAATTATTTTTTAGCGCCATAAAATTTATAGAATAAGTTTTTTATTTGTGTGCATGCTGATGCGCTAAAACAAAAAATCCGGCTTAATGCCGGATTTTTTGACTTCTAGTTCAATGCTGTAAATTACCAGTGATCAAACTTCACCGCAAAGCTGCGCGATGCGCTGGCTACCTTGATGTACAAAGTAGTGTTCGATGCAGTAACCGCAGTCCAGCCGCCGCCCGTATTGGTGACACCTTGCGCGCCAGAGGTGATGTTGTAGCTCGTAGTTATGCCACTCCAGGAACCAATTTGTAAAGTGCCAAAGTCTTTAGTGTACTTGATGCAATCCCCAGCAACAGCTGTCACATCAAGGCCTTTTACAGCAGTTTTGTTGAAGTTTGCACTGCCACAAGTTGATCCGCTCGCCACGCTACTAGCCGCTACAGATGATGCAGGCCTTGAAGATGCAGGAACTGAAGAGGCAGCAGCCGAACTCGCAGCGCCAATGCTTTCAATTTTAAACCAGTTGAGATTGAAACCCCCAGTTACAACACCCAATGCGAACTTATGTACACCCGCAGTTAAAGTCACTGTACGACTAACGTCAACCCAGGTTTGCCATCCGCCAGTACTTGGCACCGTGAAAGTATCGTAAGTAACGCCACCGTTTTCTTTTAATGCCAAGCTTCCACCGCCATTCAAGCTTGCAACACGATAGGTAATTTTGTAGCTGCCGTTAGCTGGAATGTTAATGCTGGTATTGGCGTAGGCCATGGAATCGTTCGCATCAGTGTAGCCAACATTCAAGCCGCCGCCCACATCCAATGTAGTTTCTGTTTGAATCCCGACCATCGTTGAATAGCTTTCGGCTTGAATGGTGAAGGGTAGGTTATTAGCAGGAGCAGTGCTGGTTGCAACACTGGATGCCGCAGTGGAGGTAGGTGTTCCAGTTAGTGCTGGCCAGCCCAAAATAATGCTTTTCGCATTTGCACCTGAAGCCGTTAATTGCGAGCTTACCCAACCACCTGTAGCGCTTGCACCGGGAACCAATAAACTTGCACCTTCAGCCTTGTCGTTAACAGACCAATTGGCGTTACTAATTTTGTTGGTTTTCATGAAATCAACCCACGCATTAGTTTCACTGGTGGCCACAGCGCCGCCGCCATCTGCATTGACTGAACCCCATTCAGTCACAAATAAAGCAATACCGTTGTTCAGCGCCGTCTGTGCTTTAGCGCGTAAGGAAGCGCCATGCGTACCCGCATAAAAATGTAATGTGTAGGCGATATTGGCGTAACCAGTAATTTTGTCAGCTGATGCTACATCTACATCCTGCGACCAGGATGGCGTACCCACCACAATTAAGTTATCCGGATCTATTGCACGAATGGCCTGAATCACTGCAGTCGCATAAGGCTTGATAGCGCCGCTCCAGGATACCGCTAATGGCTCATTGTAGATTTCATAAATCACGTTGTTCTGAGCACCGTAGGTTGTCGCCATTTCCTGAAAGAAAGCGATTGACTGTGCTTGATATTGCTCAGCATGATGTGAATGCCAATCAATAATTACATACATGTTGTTAGCAATTGCTGCATCAACAACGGCTTTTACTTTTGCTTTGTTACCCGCTGCGTCAGAAAGATATCCACCGGCATCCTCCACACCCATAGCTGCACGAACCAGATTAGAATTGAAGTCTGTTTTCAGCCAGCTAACAACGCTAGCGTTGTAATATTTTTCCCCGCCCCAGCCGACGTTGCTCCAGAACATACTGTTTCCGGCAACGCTTCCAGGAGTACCGCCAAAAAGTACTTGATTGCCAGTTACAGATATTGGTGCAACCGCGGCCTGAGCAATACCCAAAGGTAATAGCAAAGCCAAGCCAATTACAAATTTGCTAAGCGGTTTTGTAGCATTATTGATGAGATCACTGACGCTTTTTGAAATGACATTATTCATAATCGTTCACTCATTAGTTAGTTGGTTTTTTCGGACGGCCTGATGATTAACTAAACCACCCTCAGAATTTCCGAATTATTTTTTCAACAATTTATCGCTTGAAATCGATGGTTTCATTATTAGAAAAGTTAATTTTCAAACTCTCTCTAATTCCGAAACTGTTTTTAAATTGTATGTGAAAATGTTTTATGCGCCACATTCCTTTACGAATATTTACGTGATTCTTATCACATTTTTCTGCAGTTTCACTTGACGCAATAACCAAAATATAGCGGTTATATTTAAAAAAAATAATTGCGTGATGATTTGTATTTTTTGGGTATTTCGACGGCTTTGAGCAGATAGAAAATTGACGCTTTGGAAGAAAACTAGCAGTTTCTTCGGCAAATGACGGGTTTCTGAAAAGAAATAAAATAATAGAAGTTTTGAAAAATCTGCAACAGCTGTTGGATGCCGGGTAATTAAAATGATGAAATTTTGCAGAGCGTCTTATTATATTTTTTATAATAGTTTTAAGCAGTCGTTTATAAAAATGAATACTAATAGTCTCAATTCTTTATTCAATAATTTTTTATTTTTTAGGCCACGCTGTAAAAGTAGATTCTTATGCACAAAAAAATAAATAAAAATAGATATTGTTTTTTTGATTATTTCAACTGCATTAATAAGTCGTAAATTTGACACTTACACCTAAAAACTAAAAGCTCGTAGCCACTACGACGGTTTTTTGTTGGGGATAAGATTGAGAGAGTTTTCTCTACAACCAATTTTTTTGAAGCGAAAGGATAAATAAAATCAGTTAGATGTAGGGCTAGATAGCTTCAGCTGTATGGTGCTTCCACATGTTCCGTCATGCACTGCTCTGAAAAAGGCATGGTGAGATAAATCTCACCATGCAAATACTCGCGCTTCGGAGTTAATTTGCGCCACGGGTAATGCGGAACCAATTGATGTTCCAACCACCCGTGTTCGCTTTAATGCCAAACTTGTGTGGGCCCGCACTTAAAGTGATGGTGGTTTTAATTGTTGTCCAAGCTTGCCAGCCACCAGTATTTGGCACACTTAGAGTGGCGTAAGTTGGATTTCCTCCAGCCTCTTCAAACCCAAAGCTACCGCCACCCACAGCACTCGCTACGCGGAATTCGATAGTGTAAACACCGGATTCTGGAATATTGACGCTGGTATTATCGAATGACATCCAATCACCAGCATCCAACCAACCAACATTCAAACCTCCGCCCGCATCTGAAGTTGGCTCAGTTTCAACGCCGCTCTTAATTCTGTAACTTTCTGCCTGAATGGTTGCGATTGGTGTGGTATCCGAACCAGAACCTTCCACCTTAATCCAGTTGATATTGAAACCACCCGCTGGAGCAGAAATAGCCAGGGTTTGCCTACCTGCGCTCAATTGCACTGTGTGCGATACGGTCGCCCAGGTTTGCCAGCCGCCCGTTGCGGAAACACTGCGAGTACCATAAACCGGCGCACCGCCAGCTTTTTCCAATTGAATCGTGCCGCCACCGGCCATACTTGCTACGCGATAAGACACTATGTAGGTGCCGGCCGCAGCTACATTCACGTCATAGGTGAACCAATCGCCAGAATCGATAAAGCCTACATTTTGGCCGCCACCATTATCAGAAGTGTTTTCTATTTTGATACCGCTCATGTTGCAAATATTTTCGGCCTGAATAGTGCCGGGCAAATTTACGGTCGTGCATCCGGGAAGGGTCGGGTCAACAGGGTCGGTTCCACCGCCTGCACTTGGCCAACCGGAAATAATGCTTTTTGCCAAACCACCCGATCCTGTCAATTGATTATTTGTCCATCCACCACCAGTGCTAGCACCAGGAGTCAAGGCAGCGGAACCTTCTGATAAATCAGAGAGCGCCCAATTGGCATTGCTGATGTTGTTGGCCTTCATGAAGTCAACCCAGG
>JANPKH010000461.1:0-28538 GCA_031425935.1 Gammaproteobacteria bacterium
AGTTGATTGGAGTACCAAAAAATTCACATTGTTCAAGCCCTACCCCGAAAGACCCGATTTAGTTGCAGCCAATACCGTTACCGCTATTGTTTCTGATAAGGATGGAACCTTATGGCTAGGCACTACCGATGGCCTGGTAAAATTCGACCCATCCATGCAAAAAACCACTCGCTATGTTTATGACGCGGCTGACCCCCATAGCTTTTACGGTCAAGACGTTTGGGGACTTGAAATGGATTCAACCGGCGCGTTGTGGATTGTAAGCGACGGCGGCGGGGTGGGAATATTCGAAAAATCTAACCAGTTTCCACAAGGCCGCTTCGTTAATCACACAAACGATTCGGGACGACCCAATGCGATTAGTTCGGATCAAGTTCGGACAGTGTATGAAGATCGCGCTGGTGACGTATGGGTCGGCACTTATCCTGCAGGAATTAATTACTTCGATAGATCAAGCACTGCCATTACCTCTTACACCAGCGACGCAACCAATCCCACTGCACTGTCACACGATGCTATTTTAGCCGTTCGCGAAGATGTCAATCACAATCTGTGGATAGTCACCGATGGCGTCGGATTAAATTTTTTCGATCGCGAAAAAAATCGATTTACTAGCTACAAAAATAACCCCACTAATGAAAAAACCCTCAGCGGGGATGCCGTGTTAGATGTTTTTATCGCTGACGATGGGAAAATATGGGCTGGAACCTGGGGTGCTGGAATATCCATAGTTGATCCTGTAACAAGTGAAGTCTCTCGCATGCCATTCGATTCTTCACAAACGCGTACCGCAAGTATTTCAACTTCCACGAGCCTTAATAATGTTACCGTGTGGACGATTAAAGAAGATCGCCAAAAGAATATATGGATCGGTACACATACTGGTGGAGGGCTCAGTAAATATGATCGTCAAACGGGCATGTATACACACTATGTCAATATTGATGAAGAACCAACATCCATTACAAGCGGGATAGTATGGAATACGCTTGAAGACTCTAGCGGAAGATTTTGGGTAGGTACGGAATCGGGTTTGGATTTAATGGATAGAAATAAGGGAACTTTCACGCATTTCAAAACAAACCCACAAGACCCAAATAGCTTAAGCAACCCTTCTGCCACTGCACTATTTGAAGATAGCAAAAAACGAGTGTGGATTGGCACCGAAGCGGGACTGAATTTATTAAATGGCGATGGAAAAACGTTCACCGTTTTCAACAAAGCAAATGGCTTCACGGATGACAATATTCGGACGATTGTGGAAAATTCTGACGGACAACTTTGGCTATCCACCAACAATGGAGTGACCGTTTTTAACCCAGAGACCAACACAGTTAAAAATTATAATCGCGATAGTGGTCGCTTAATGGGCGGCTTTCACACTGACTCAGGATTATTTAGCAGCAAGCAAGAAGTTATTTTTGGCGGTGTTGAAGGTTTGCGTATTTTTGACCCAAAAAAATTAACGGAAAATAAAGTTGTTCCCGCTATCGCCTTTACCGGCCTAAAAATATTTGCAGACTCCGTAAATGTCGGTGATTCCGATGGCTTGTTGTCGCAATCGCTTAATCACACCAGCACGATTGTTTTAGACCATGAAAAAACCATGTTTCAGTTCGGGTTTACAGCACTTAATTTTCGCGACTCTAATAAGAATAGCTACGCATACATGCTAGAAGGGTTCGATAAAAATTGGCTTCAAGTGGGTGACCAACGCTCTGCGAAATACACCAACCTTAATTCAGGCACTTATAATTTTCGCGTGAAAGGTAGTAACAATGATGGCACCTGGAATGAAGAAGGTGCCTCAATTACCATCATTCAGTTGCCACCGCCATGGAAAACCTGGTGGGCTTACACGCTTTATACGTTAGCGTTTATTGCTATCGTTATTTTATTTATTCACTCCCAGCGCAAAAAACGTCGATTAGTAGAAGAACAAAACCGTCTTTTGGAAATTAAAGTTTACGAACGCACCGCAGAATTGCGCGAGAAAAATAACGACATTCAATCCATGCTTAGCAATATGCGACAAGGGCTTTTCACTATAGAAACTACAGGAAATATTCATCCCGAATATTCGCGTTTTCTAGAAGAAATATTTGAAACAAAAAATATTGAGGGTCAAAACGCACTGGCATTATTGTTTGGCAAAGCCAATCTTGGCAGCAACACCTTCGATCAAATTAAGGAAGCTACCAACGCTATCATTGGCGAAAATCAGATTAACTTCACCTTCAACTCCCATTTACTCATACAAGAATACGAAACCGATTTTGATGGAAAATCAAAATTTTTATCACTGGATTGGAACCCGGTGATGGCCGATGATGTGGTTAGCAAACTGATGGTGTCAGTTAGAGATGTGACACTACTTAAAAAGATGGAACGTGATGCCCTTAGCAAAAAACGCGAGCTAGATATTATCAGCCAACTATTGAACGTACCGGCTAAAAAGTATTTAGCTTTTGTGGTATCCGCTAAACGATTTATTAGTGAAAACCGCACGCAACTAGAACGCAATGAACAAGGCAACGATACCCTTATCGCGTTACTGTTTCGTAATATGCATACTCTGAAGGGCAACTGCCGCACCTTTAACTTCAGCTACTTTAGTGATGTAGTGCATGAGGTTGAATCTGCTTACAGTGAGCTCAAAGCCAATCTGAAAACCAACTGGAAACGCGAAATATTATTGAACGATTTGGTACGCGTTGAAACCATATTGCAAGAATACGAACGTGTTTATTACACCGTATTAGGGCGAGGAGAAAGCAACAATGGGCCCCGCGATAAAAATGGTTACTGGGCCGACAGCAAAACTATTGAAGCCATTCAACGCAGTATTGATACATCTACCCAGCAATTCCCGTCGCTCGGCGATTCAAAATTATTTTTACCAATTCAAGTATGGTTGAATCGCGCCGCATCTAACCCAATTAGCGAGTTGTTGGTCGATATCATCGATTCTTTACCACAGATAGCAATCGAATTAAATAAAGAAGTACCTACGGTCATTATCGAAGATAATCAGGTGCGCATTAAATCCAGCGCCACTGAATTAATGACGAATATATTTGCGCACATTTTACGTAACAGTGTTGACCACGGAATAGAAACCGCAGAAGTACGGATACAAGCAGGAAAGCCCAGTGCAGGTACCATCGAAATACGCGCAGTAACGCAAAAACAATGCCTGCATATTCATATTAAAGACGATGGCCAAGGCATTAACATCGACAGGCTCTTTCAGAAAGGAATTGACATAGGTAAATGGAAAGCTGAAGACAATCCCAGCTACAGCGACATTGCGAATTTAATTTTTGTTTCAGGTGTATCAACGAAAGAAGAGTTAACCAATATATCCGGTCGCGGTGTTGGAATGGATGCAGTCAATGAATTTCTATTGGCGCAAGGCGGTAAAATTTCCCTGCAACTATTAGGTGCTCACGCCCAATCCAATAGTTTGGGCCGAGGCGTGATGGCACCTTTTATATTCACAATTGAATTACCCAAAGGGATGTATGTAGCGACGGTATAAATCATTCGAAATATTTTTATATGATCCACCTAAAATATCTCAACTACACTTACTTGCAGAGCACTAAACGAAGGCACACCGTATTACGTAATCATACTCATTTCCGAAGAGATTCACTTGACGCAAAAATCAACACAAACCCTAGCGCTACTGCGTCGTCGCTGTTATTTTAGCTACGCCTATTTTCTTGTTGTATTGTTTATTGTCAGCCTATCAAACTTATCTCTTGCAGCCCGAATTCCCGAACGCATAAGCTTTCAAAACATTGTTGAAAATAAAGATTTCACGATGGGGGAAGGCGCTGCATTTCTCCAAGACAGCCAGGGATTTATGTGGCTTGGCGGCGGGACAGCGCTCACTCGTTATGATGGTTACGAATTTCGTCAATTTGACTATAGTCCCGACGACACTAAACCCGATAAGAAACGGAACGTCGCCAAAACCCACGGCATTTTTGAAGATAGCCGCCATAACATGTGGATCGCCACAGGCGCTGGTCTATTCCGTTATGACCCACACACTGAAACGCTGATCAAAATTAAAGATGATAATAATCTGCACCTAAAAATTTCTACCACTGATTTTTTTCGCGTAATAGAACTGCCAAGTGGTGAAATACTAGCAAGTTCTCGTTCTGGCTTATTTGTCATTAATTCACTAACGAACAAATACAGTGTGATTGCACCGGAAGCTGAGAAAGAAAATTGGATTCACGAGCTCTGTATTTATACCGCCTACCTAGACCCTAAGGGCGAGCTATGGTTGGGCACCGCGAATGGGTTGGAGCATGTCGATTGGAAAACAAAAATATTTACACCTCATGATATTGATCCAAACAAACCGGATTCTAGCCCAACCAATCTAATTAGAGATATTGTTACTGACAAGGAGGGTAAACTTTGGCTCGCGACAAACAATGGCGTGGTGCACTACGATCCTAAAACTCGTTTAGGAAAACGTTATGTAAACAATATCAATGATCGCTATAGCTTGTCTGGCAATGATGTTTGGAAATTACTGTTGGATTCTCAAGGTATTTTATGGATAGCATCAGATGGTGGCGGTGTGTCTGTATATGTCGAAAAGAATGATCGTTTTATTAATTATCAAGCTGAGGTGGGGCGTGCCGGGGCACTAAATACCAACAAAGTGCGCACCATATACGAAGATAGAAACAGTGATATTTGGGTTGGCAACTTCCCCGGCGGTGTTAATTTTTTCGATCGATCAACCGCCGCTATTACTACGTATACCGCCAACGCATCTAACCCTAACAGTCTCAGCAACACATCGGTGCTGTCGACATCCGAAGATAAAAATGGAAATTTGTGGCTCGGCACCGACGGTGGCGGATTAAACTTTTTTGATCGTGAAAAAAATGAATTTAGTCATTTCAAAAACAATCCCAGTGACCCAACTTCCCTTAACGGCGATTCGGTCCTGACTACATTTATTGATTCAACCGGCTTGGTGTGGGTCGGCACATGGGAAAAAGGTATCGCAAGCTACGATCCGGCCAATAAAAAATTTACACGCTACCCTTTTTCCAAGTACCAAGACATCGCTCACAATGGTGATATATCTTCAACAATGAATAATCCAACTGCCTGGTCCATAAAAGAAGATAGTCATCATTATATGTGGATCGGTTCTTCCTATGGGGGCGTCAGCAAATACAATCCGCAGACAAAATTATTTACAACCTACAGACCGGTTGCAAACGATGTCAATTCTCTAAGTGCTGAACTAGTCTGGACGACCATTGAAGATTCTAATAACAATATCTGGCTTGGTACGACACTTGGTTTAAATCTTATGCATCAAGAGAAGGCCACGTTTTCTCGTTTTGTGGCTGACCCTACAGATCCCACGGCCTTAAGTAATTCAAATGTCCTTTCTATACTTGAAGACAGTAAAAAGCAGCTGTGGCTCGGTACTGATGCTGGATTAAATTTGTTTAATCGGGAAACAAAAACATTTACCGTTTACAACAAAGACAGTGGTTTTCTAGATGAAACTATCCGCGACATATTAGAAGACGCCGATGGCATTATCTGGGTAAGTACTAACAACGGATTTTCTTCGTTTAATCCAGAAACAAAAAAAATTAAAAATTACAACCGCATCGGCGGGCGATTGGTGGGTGCATTTGCGATGCACTCGGGGACGGTGAGCCGTCGCGGCGAGATTATATTGGGAGGAGTGGAGGGGTTACGAATCTTTAACCCACGCGAACTTTCTGAAAATAAAATAGCTCCACCCGTTGTATTGACAGACTTTAAAGTCTTTTCTGATAGCATAACGGCCGGTGGCGTCGATGGCCTTTTAACAAAAGTCATTAACCACACCGATTTAATCACCTTGGATTACAAAAAATCCATGTTTACCTTTAGCTTTTCGTCGCTTAATTTTAGAGATTCAGAAAAAAATAAATACGTCTATAAGCTGGAAGGCTTTGACAAAGATTGGATAAATGCTGGAACTCAACGCACCGCGAAATACACCAACCTCGATGCGGGAAAATATGTTTTCACCGTAAAAGGCAGCAACAACGATGGCGTATGGAATCAAACTGGAAAATCTATCACTATTATTCAATTACCACCGCCTTGGAAAACCTGGTGGGCGTACGCACTCTATACATTAGCCGTTATATCTATAATTGCTTTATTTTTTCATGCACAACGCAAAAAACGCCATGAGGTAGAAGAACAAAATCGCTTATTGGAAATTAAGGTATTTGAACGAACTGCAGAATTACGTGAGAAAAATAGCGACATACAAACCATGCTCAGCAATATGCACCAAGGTCTGTTTACCATTGAGGTTGGAGGCAAGATTCACCCCGAGTATTCACACTTTTTAGAAGAAATTTTTGAAACAAACAATATCTCAGGGCACAACGCGTTCGAGCTATTA
Organism: Gammaproteobacteria bacterium; assembly: GCA_031425935.1. GTDB lineage: Bacteria > Pseudomonadota > Gammaproteobacteria > Pseudomonadales > Cellvibrionaceae > Cellvibrio. The sequence continues at coordinate 6,461 of JANPKH010000461.1, forward strand.
TTTGGCAAGGCCGCGATTGGTAGCGATACCCTTGATAAAATTAAAGTGTCGGTCGCTGCTATTATTGGTGAAGATGACATGAATTTTGAATTCAATTCTCATTTGCTGCTGAATGAATACGAAGCAGATATCAACGGGCAACCGAAACTCCTATCACTTGACTGGAACCCAGTCATCGCAAATGGTGTAGTTACCAAACTCATGGTTTCTGTCAGAGACATAACATTGCTCAAGAAAATGGAAAGCGAAGCGCACAGCAAAAAAAGCGAGCTTGAAATTATCAGCCAGCTGTTAAATATTTCGGCGAAAAAATACTTTAGCTTTGCAACTTCGGTCAAACGATTCATCGCCGAAAACCGTTTGCAAATTAAACGCAACGAGCAATGTAACGATACCATCATAGCCCAATTACTCCGCAACATGCACACGATTAAGGGCAACTGCCGCACCTTTAATCTCACCTACTTGAGTAACGTTGTTCATGAGGTAGAATCCGTTTACAGCACACTAAAGACGGATACCGAAACCCACTGGAATCGCGAAACTTTGCTCACTGATTTGGAGCGGATAGAAACCACACTGCAAGAATATGAACGCGTGTATTACACCGTATTAGGCCGCGGAGATAGCAATAGCGAAACACGAAACCAGGAAGGTTTTTGGGCAGACCGCAAAGCCATTGACACTATTCAGCGCTGCATAGACAGCAGCAACCAACAATTTCCAGCGCTCAACCAATCCAACAATTTGTTGCCTATTCAAACCTTGCTTAACCGCGCTTTATCGAATCCTATCAGTGAAGTATTATCTGATGTGGTGGCCTCGCTGCCATCCATTGCCATAGAACTCGATAAAGAAGTTCCCCAGATTATTATTGACGAAAATCAAGTGCGCATTAAATCCAGCGCCACTGAATTAATGACAGATATTTTTTCGCATATTTTACGCAACAGCGTTGACCACGGAATCGAAACTGCAGAAGTTCGGATTCAAGCGGGAAAACCAAGTGCAGGCACCATTCACATACGTGCAATACCGCAACAAGAATTCCTGCATATTTATATTAAAGACGATGGCCAAGGCATTAACATCGACAGGCTCTTTCAGAAAGGAATTGACATAGGTAAATGGAAAGCTGAAGACAGGCCTAGCTACAGCGGCATTGCGAATTTAATTTTTGTTTCGGGCATATCAACAAAGGAAGAGGTAACCAATATATCCGGTCGTGGTGTTGGAATGGATGCAGTGAAAGAATTTTTATTGGCGCAAGGCGGCGACATCTCTCTACAACTGTTAGGTGCTCACCCTCAATCCGATAGTGAGGGCCAAGGCGTGATGGTGCCCTTTGAATTGATAGTAAAGTTACCGGAAAACACATTTACGACAATGGCCTCGATTGTAGAAGTGTAATTTTTTTCAATCTCCGCTGACGGAACGACCTATTTCTCCCAGGGAATCGGGGCGATGAGAAATTGATTATGCAGTACTTATTTGATGAATCTAATCAATATAAAAAAACGGGTATTGATAACGCAAAAAATCAGTGATTCACAATAATAAATTCCGTTCCCCTTGTACTCGAGACTTAGATTGCTAGACTAAAGTGTATTAACACTAAAGCGTTGACAGCTTCGTTTATCGTTGTAGCGCTCCCCATCAATCAGCAAATGTGTCTTACGATGAAAAATTTCTTTTGGATATCCACATATCTTAAAAAGTTGTTAACACAGCTTGTGCCACCCCTTGCCATATCCATAACGGCTAGCCTCTTTATCGCGGTTGCCCAGTCTAGCAGCGTCATTGCCGACCCACTTCCCGAGCGCATTAATTTTCAACACTTGCTAGAGAACAAAGACATCGCCATAGGAGAAGCGCAAGCGTTTCTTCAAGATAGCCAAGGCTTCATGTGGATTGGCGGTGGCGGTGGGCTCGTTCGTTACGATGGCTATGAATTTAAATTCGTACTCCAAACTGTGCAGGAGCAAAGTGGCCCGGTAAAAAAGCCAGTGAAAATGGTTTTTGATATTTATCAAGATTCTGAAGATGTTATGTGGATCGCCACTCGCACAGGCTTACTGCGTTATGACCCGGCCACAGAACTATTAACGCCCATAGCCGACGACCCCAGCGCAGCGCAAACTATCAGCACAACTGCTTTTTGGATGACTGTCGAGCTTCCCAGTGGCGAATTACTTGCGGCATCTTCATCAGGACTCTATGCGCTCGATAGAAAAACGAATAAATATAGTGTAATTGTCCCCGACCCTTCAAAAAAAGATTGGCTGCACAACAAACTCGTCAAAAAAGTTTACTTAGACCAAGCGGGAACCTTGTGGCTGGGTACCGGCAGCGGGCTTGAAAAACTGGATTGGCACACCAAAACTTTTATCTTATTTAAACCTTTCCCAGAAAACCCTGAATTAGTGGGCCCCAACGTCGTAAATGACATTATATCCAGTCGCGAAGGCACTCTATGGCTGGGTACCAATGATGGCCTCGTGAACTTTGACCCTGCCACCCAAAAGTCCACGCGTTATGGTGGCGACCCAAAGAATATTCTTGGCTTTACCGGCAAGGAAATTGCGAAGCTTATGGTAGATACTAACGGGACTCTATGGATTGCTAGTGATGGGGGAGGAATTGTTGTATTTGAAAAAACTGAACAATTTCCTTCGGGCTATTTTGTCAGCCATCTGTGGGCTGCAGGGAAAGTGAGCGGAATAAAATCTAATCAGGTGCGCACCGTTTACGAAGATAGCTCCGGTGATGTATGGGTCGGCACCTACCCGGAAGGCATTAACTACTTTGACAGATCAACCAACGCTATCACTACTTTCACGCATGACCCACTCAATACTAATACCCTTTCACAAAATGCAATTTTAGCGGTACGCGAAGATGTTAAACACAATCTTTGGATAGGCACGGATGGCGGAGGGCTAAATTTTTTCGACCGCGAAAATAATAAAGTTACCATATATAAAAGTGACCCTGACAATAAAAATAGTCTCAGTGGCAATTCCGCGCTAGATGTTTTTGTCGCTGAGGACGGCAAAGTCTGGGTTGGAACCTGGGGAGGGGGAGTATCCGTATTGGACCCGACAACTGGTGAATTTCATCGCATGCCTTTCAATGCATCACAAAAATATTCAACCAGCGTTTGGACCTCCAAAGAATTGAATGACGGTATCGTGTGGGGAATCAAGGAAGATAAGCAAAAAAATTTATGGCTTTGTACTCACAACGGCGGGCTCAGTAAATTCGATAGGCAAACTCAAACTTACACCCACTACATCAATATGGAAAATGATCCAACCTCCATTACCTTTGGGGTGGTGTGGAGCATCTTTGAAGATTCTAAAGGTAATTTTTGGGTAGGTACTGCATTTGGCTTAGACTTAATGGATAGAAGTAAGGGCACCTTTAAACATTTCAGAGCAGACCCCCAAAACCCCAAAAGTTTAAGTAACCCATCGACAACCGCGCTGTTCGAAGACAGCAAACATCGCTTGTGGATTGGTACAGAATCAGGCCTTAACTTGCTGAATCCCGATGGCGAGACTTTTACACGTTACAACAAAGACAATGGTTTTACGGACGACAACATACGCACGATATTGGAGGATTCGCAGGGCAAACTGTGGCTGGCAACCAACAACGGCATCACTGTTTTTGATCCCGAAACAAAAAAAGTGAAAAATTATAATCGTGATAGCGGCCGGTTAATGGGTGGATTCCATACAGACTCAGGCCTAATAAGTAATAAAGGAGAAATTATTTTTGGCGGTGTCAAAGGTTTGCGTATTTTTGACCCCAAAAAACTAACAGAAAATAAAGTTGTTCCCCCCATCGCCTTTACCGATCTCAAAATATTTGCAGATTCCGTAAATGTGGGTGATCCCAATGGCTTGTTAGTGAAATCACTCAATCACACCAGCACGATTGTTTTAGATCATAAAAAAACCATGTTTCAATTTGGTTTTGCAGCACTTAATTTTCGCGATTCTAATAAGAATAGCTACGCATACATGCTGGAAGGGTTTGATAAAAATTGGCTCCAAGTGGGTGACCAACGCTCTGCGAAATACACCAACCTTAATTCAGGCACTTATAATTTTCGTGTAAAAGGTAGCAACAACGATGGCACCTGGAATGAAGAAGGCACCTCAATTACCATCATTCAGTTGCCACCGCCTTGGAAAACATGGTGGGCATATACGCTTTATACGTTATCGTTCATTGCTATCGTTATTTTATTTATTCACTCCCAACGCAAAAAGCGTCGTTTAGTAGAAGAGCAAAACCGACTTTTGGAAATTAAGGTTTTCGAACGCACCGCAGAATTGCGTGAGAAAAATAAAGATATTCAATCCATGCTTAGCAATATGCGACAAGGGCTTTTCACTATTGAAACTACAGGCAATATTCATCCCGAATATTCACGATTTCTACAAGAAATTTTTGAAACAAAAAACATTGAGGGTCAGAACGCGCTGGCATTATTGTTTGGGAAAGCCAATCTTGGCAGCGATACGTCCGATCAAATTAAGGAAGCAATCAACTCTATCATTGGCGAAAATCAGATTAACTTCACCTTCAATTCCCATTTGCTCATAGAAGAATACGAAACCGACTTTAATGGAAAATCAAAATTTTTATCACTGGATTGGAACCCAGTGTTGGACGATGAAGTGGTGAGCAAACTGATGGTGTCGGTAAGAGATGTAACGTTACTCAAAAAAATGGAAAGTGATGCGCTTAGCAAAAAACGCGAATTGGATATTATCAGCCAATTGCTGAACGTACCGGCTAAAAAATATTTGGGTTTTGCGTTATCTGCCAAACGATTTATTAGTGAAAATCGCACGCAACTCGAACGCAATGAACAAGGTAGCGACACCGTTATCGCGTTACTGTTTCGTAATATGCATACTCTAAAGGGCAACTGCCGCACCTTCGACTTCAGTCATTTTAGTGATGTAGTACACGACGTTGAATCTGTTTACAGCACATTGATAAGCAATTCACACACTTATTGGAATCGCGACAAATTGTTAACCGATTTAGCTAGAGTAGAAGATGTACTACAAGAGTATGAACAAGTTTATTACAACGTATTAAGAAGAGGTGAATCTGCCAATGAACAGCGCGACCAAAATGGTTTTTGGGCCGACAGTAAAGCCATTGAAATCATCCAGCATTATATCGATGCTACCAAGCAACAGTTTTCGATCAATGACCAATCAGCACTACCCATTCAATCATTATTAAATCGCGCTTTAACTAGCCCTATCAACGAAGTTCTAGCTGATATCCTTAGCTCTTTACCGTCAATAGCCATACAACTTAATAAGGAAATGCCAAAAGTTATTATCGAGGACAATCAGGTGCGCATTAAATCCAGCGCCACTGAATTAATGACAGATATTTTTGCGCATATTTTACGTAACAGTATTGACCACGGAATAGAAACCGCAGAAGTACGGATTCAAACAGGAAAACCAAGTGCAGGCACCATCCACATACGTGCAATACCGCAACAAGAATTCCTGCACATTTATGTTAAAGACGATGGACAGGGAATTAATATCGACCAGCTTTTCAAGAAAGGAATTGACATAGGCAAATGGAAAGCTGAAGACAATCCCAGCTACAGCGACATTGCGAATTTAATTTTTGTTTCGGGCATATCAACGAAAGAACAAGTAACCAATATATCCGGTCGTGGTGTTGGCATGGATGCAGTGAAAGAATTTTTGTTGGCGCAAGGCGGTAATATTTCTCTGCAACTGTTAGGCACTAAGTCTGCGGAATTCACACTTGGTCAAGGGGTGATGATACCTTTTGAACTCATTATTGAGCTACCAGATAAGGCATTTACGGTAATGGATTAGCCAGCTAATGATGCTAGTGTCTTAACTCAGGCACTGCTTGCAAGAGCGCCTCATACGCATCGGGATTTATTTCTTTTAGTAGTTGAATTTTTTCGCGGTGACTTTGCTCAATGGGTGCACCAGCCTTTACTAACAAAGCCACTTCTTGTGGTGTTGTAAAATAAGGTTTTCCATCACCTGTTTTCATCATTGAAGAAAAAATATCCATCCGCGCCAACGCAACATCCAGTGGGTCTGGGACAATCGTTTTAAACTTCACGCTTGCTCCATGAGCAAGCAAAAATTCGACTGTATTAGCATTACGAGTTCCCTGTATCGCGAAGGTCAACGCGCCATCGCCTAAATCATCAATATAATTGATATCGAGCCCATAAGGCATCAGCTTTTCGATGAAAGCCACATTTCCCTTTTGCGCCAGTGAATGAATTAAATATGGCTCAATAGCAGCACCTTTTTGCAAAAGTTGTTCTACAAAACTCCACTCTGCTTTATCTTCCCACAAGTAGCTTGACAATACCGATGAGTAAACATGCTTGTTGCCCGTTTCGGCATAGGATTTATCACAGATCTCCATGGCTGCCTGCCAACGCTTATCTAGGGTTGCAGCAAACAGTTGTTCACGTGTTTGTTTCGAAATTGGGGTTTCAAATATTTCCGTAATAATAGCGCCAGCGGCTTTAAGCTCATCCAAAAATTTCCGCGGATTTTTGTACATCTCCTCTTGCCGACCTTTTGCATAATCATAAATGCTATTTTTAGCTGCTAGCGACAAATCGCTGCTTGATGGATTTTGTTTTATGAGCTCTCGTACATAAGCCTCGCGATCATAGCGATGCTGATCCTTACAGCGAGGCTCCACACTGTTTGCGTAAGCAGTTTTTTTATCGTACCCATCAATTAACGCTCTTAATTCACTTGCGTATTTTTTAACATCAGCGCTAGGCTCTATGATTGGATGAAGAAGCGATTGATATTGTTGCTTTGTTTGATCTGGCAGCCATTCATTTAATTTTTTTACAGAACTGGTTCTCATCGGCCGCACGCCGTACGCAAGGGCAGCGGTTGCCAAATCCAACGCAGTTCGTAGCTGTGCAGGGCTCTTTGGGGTTGGCAATACATCCAAGAGGGTATTCGCTCCGCCATCAAAGTAGCTTTCGGTACGTGGACGAATACCTTTCTTCATAAAATAACCAAATAAATCTACACGGAGAGATTTAGCTGATACCAGCGTTAAATTCATAGCCGTTGAATTTTCTTGCCAAGTCGCGTGTTGATCCTGATTGTATTTTTCTGAAAGGAGCTGGACAACATCAGAAGAAACACCTTGCTTAATAGCGTAGACCAAGGCATCCAAATTAATAGTTAAACCGGAAGCAATAAGTTTTTCAACATTTTCGCGACTTATATCAGAGTCCTCCAGAAAAATCTGCGCAAGCAATGACTTCATAAATCGAACTTGATTAGGGTCAAGCTTATGCGAGTCAACAGCAGTAATAATTTTGTTATAATTTTTTTCCTTTAAGGCCTCGTCAAAAAAATTTCTTTCCAGGCTTGGCAGTTCTGTCCGATTTTTATAATCATCCGCAAGCAAAACGATCTCACCTTGGCTACTCATAAACTCGCTTTGGTTTAACCCTGAGCTGGCGAGCGAAACATCTTGTATGGACAAGCCGGCGATATCGCCAATAACTATTTGGTCGGCATGACTGATACCATTTGCTTCCAACATTCGCACAAATTTACTTAATGCATAGTTTTTATTTTTCCGTTGCTCAGCTACAGTCAAACTATTCGCAAAAAGCGCTTGGCATTCTTCGCGAGAAACGGGGTTAATTGGCTGCTCTGGATGTGCCGAGCTTTGTAGTGAGTCAGCAATGCTTGGAGAAATAAGCAGCGTAGATTCCCTATCGATGGCTGAATGAATAGTAGCATCAGAAAAAAATTGTGGCAGTAAGCTTTCTTTAAATAAATAGAAAATTACAACTATTACTATTATTGAAATGGCCATAACGTTACGCAGCTTCATTGCTTTATCCTTATTAATAGCGAAGTGATTTTCGTTATTATGCTAACGGTTATGTAGATATAGCAGTAATACTATTATCTACTTTTGATCTGCTTAAATAATTCGTGATTTACCAACATCTGTATTTTTTAAAATTCCCTAGCAAGTTAAAACCTGCCAGATTTTAAGTCTCGAATTTTAAAAACCCATTTTTCAGCCTTCAACCGATTGTCTACATCAACGGTAAGTAAAGCGCTTTGTTTTGGATGTATAAGCCAAGAATATTCCTGACCAGTCTTTACGAACAATAAATTACCTTTAATATCATAAAAGGAAACCTCATAAGCAACACTATGCCATTTAGTATCGGTTGAGTTCTCAATTTTGTAATTAATCGCCAACCTACCATACTCATCTTGAGCATGACTAATTTCTTGTACATTAAATAGCTTTTCATTATCCACATACTCTTTGTTAAACCAGATACCCATAAAATAAAACATTAAGGGTAAGTAAATGAGTGGAAAAACCAAAGCAGAAATTTGAGGGTTTCTATACCAAACTTGATAAGACTGGCAATACGGACATTTAATAGCCGATACTCCAATTTCTTTAATGCAGGATTTGCATGTTTTCATAAACTTTCCTTATTGATGGTTGATATTTTAACGCCGAACAACGTAAGTGCTCGGCGTTTGTTAATAAAATGATATTTTTTGTTTATTCCAATCCAAAAAACTTTTTTACTCCTGTTGGTTCAGTATTATCAAAATCACCTAAACCTTTAGCGTGACGCACTTCCTGAAATTTATTGTAAATTTCCTGTGCGCGATTATCAACAAACTGTTGTTCTTCTTGGGTCAGTACTAAATCTACATCGTAGTTACGCTTGTAACTTTGTATAAAGCTATTTTGCGTCACATTAAATGTGCGGGTATCCCCCCGCAGTGCAGCAACTTTTGTTACTGCCAGTGTTTCTAACGCAGCAGGCCGCCGTAACTCTTCGGTTTCCTCATTGCCTCTTCGTGGCTTTGTATAAATTGTTAAGCTTGCTAACTCTGTTGTTGAGCCATGTACTACAGCCATGCTCATGTACAAGGTAGCGGCTTTTTCATCACCTGCGTCAAAGGCTCTGGTGGTGAGAACTTCCAGTGCCTTAAGGTCACCATTCTTCGCCATCTCTTTTAAGCTGTCATCCGAATAATTTTCGTAATCAGTCGCCGGAGAGTAACCTTTATTTTTAAACCAATCGTTTAAGGCTTCTATCTCCGAAGGCATCATTAACACATAGGATTGACCGTTAATGGTCATTGGCTTTGAGATATCCAGAATGGTTTTTACCGGTGTCTCCGCCGGTTTGCTTTGTGTGAGATGACTTGGTGCCGGTTGAGGTTTACTATCGTTGACCACCGTTTCACGTTGTTGATTTTCAATGTTGCTGGCGGTTAACGTGTGATTTTTTTGCGCCCAATAAACGCCAAAGACGATAGCGATAATTGCACATAATCCCAGCACTTTACGACTAGCTTTATTGCTAGCAATGTCCATAATATTTCTCCTGAAGATAATAAGTTTAGTTGATGCCACACAGTGCTTTCGTTTTAGTATTATCAAGTTTACAACTTGCCAAACCAACACTTAATGCATTTTCGGAATTTTTATAACACGCTGAAGAGCCAAAAGCCCCGAGCGTTCCTCCTCCGACCCCACCAGCTCCTGCACCGGTTAATCCAGCTACGACGGGTACCGTACCGGTGCCAGCCGTGAAATAGGTAACACCTCCAACAATAATTGCACCAACAATGACGCCACCATAGGTTATTTTTGGGCAGCCCTCATCTGTAGTTTTTCGTGTTACTGTTTTATCCCTTTCACACCGAGCAAAATCAATATCGACATTTTCACACTTTTCTTTTTTGTCTTCTTCCTCTTTTTTCTTTCGCTCTTCTTCAGCTTTTTTCTGTTCATAAGCCACTCTCGCGGCCATAGCGTCTTGTTGTTGCTTTAATTCCGCACCAGAAGGGCCGACCATAACGTCATAATAATTAGCGCTTGAGCCAGGCGCTGGGGGCGGTGGTCGGTGTCCTGTAACAGTAATGGTTGATTGTGCACTAGCCAGCGAAGCACTGAGTAATAACGTAGTGGATAATAAAAAATAGAGGGGGTTTTTCATCGCAAAGTTCCTTAGTTCCGTTGCATTAATAAAAAATGGTGCTTGTCTCATGCTGATTCATTCAGCGGACGGATGCTAGCAGCTCATTAGTAAAAGTCAAATTTCTGGCGCTTTTTTTTGATTAACAGAGAGCGTGGCACTTAAATAATTATTTTGCTAATGTCATAGAGAACTTCCGTATTTTATTAAAGGTAGCTCTGCTGATGCGAACGCTTTAAAATATGCATATCGTTTTTGCTTCGCCGTTTTGTGTTTTGACCAGGAAAGGAAAGTTGATATGCCCTGCTTTAGGTTTAAGACAATTGCCACCTTAACTGACTTAATATATTTACGTAAACATCTGCAACTTTTGCTAACAACTTTCATAAAGAAAAACTCAAAAAACAGTTTGTATTTTTTTATAACAATTACGGTATTTTTATTTTGTTCAGTAAGCGTTGCTCAAATAAATAACATAGCTTTACGTAAACCGGCCGTGGCGCTATCAGAAGAAGGGCCTGGCAATTCTGCAGCGAAAGCTGTTGATGGTAATAGTAAAACCCGGTGGGCGAGTTCCTGGAGTGATCCGCAATGGATTTATATTGATTTGGGTTCGCCTCGCACTATTAATCGCGTAGTACTTAATTGGGAAGTGGCTTACGCTAAAGCCTATCAAATCCAGGTTTCAAATGATAAAACAGATTGGATAACCGCTTACAGCACCACGGATGGAAATGGTGATATGGACGATATTAACCTAACGGCAACTGGCCGTTATATTCGTCTTTATGCCACCGCGCGAGTAACTCAATATGGCTATTCCTTATGGAGCTTTGAAGTTTTTGCAAGTACAAACACAACATTACCGCCACCATCAAGCGTAAACAAAGCGTTAAACAAACCTATTTTTGCATCATCTGAAGAAAGTACCATTTGGAGCGCAGCCCAAGCAGTCGACGGTAATGAAAAAACTCGCTGGGCAAGCAACTGGAATGATGCACAGTGGATTTATGTGGACTTAGGTATGGAGCAAACCATTTCAAAAGTAGTATTAAAATGGGAATGGGCAGCCGCACGCCAATATCAAATACAAATATCAAACGATAAAAAAAATTGGGAAACACTCAACACATTGAATGATAGCGATGGCGAAATTGACGAAATACCTGTTTCTGGAACTGGACGTTATGTACGCGTACTAGGCATTAAGCGCGCGACTACCTACGGCTATTCGCTATGGAGTTTTGAAGTTTATTAACGCAAGTCAATTTACTTTGATGATTTTTTACTAGGCGTTATTTTTCACAGCAACGCTGAGCTTATTTATAAACCTGACCTGCCTTGGCCTGACAAAGCTGGATCTTGTGCCGAATATTTTTGTATAAAATTTAACGTATCTGAAAATATTGGTTTTTTGTGCCTGAATAATACCGAAAATGCTCCTACGATTCCCGCATGATCTACATCTTGATAGATGCGCGCATCTACCTCACCTGCAGCCTCCCGAATTCGGGTGGCCATGCCTTCAATATTTACGGGTTTAACACGCGTATCAGCCGCGCCATAAAGTAAAAGAGATGGAGGCCCGCTACCGTCCACAAAATGAATAGGCTGAGAATCTAAAACTTGCATGGGTGGGCCAAACAAAATGGGCATGTAATCTTCATTAAATGGCAGAAAATTATAGGGCCCAGCTAAACCAACAAATCCCTTTATATCCATATAGGTCGGTTTTGATAAATGTTGCGGATTCACTGCAAGCATTGACGCCACATGTGCACCAGAAGAATGTCCTATTAAAAACATCCGTCGCGAGTCTCCGCCATAACGTTTAATGTTGTTATGCACCCATTCTACTGCACTGCTCGCATCACCGATGATATCTGGAAAGTTAACATTGGGATAAAGCCGATGATCAACCACTACCGCAATCATTTTGTTCGAAGTAAACGCTTCCGCGACAAATGCATACTGCTCCTTTTTCAGGGTTGTGCACGCGCCCCAGCAGCCTCCATAAAAAAATACCACAACGGGTAAAAGCTCATTACTTTTTACCTCCGGTTGATATATATCCAACTGCTGCTCTTGCGCAACGCCATAAGAAATTGACTCGTGTAGTTGAAACCCCTGAAATGCTGCCACTCGATTTATAACAAAAATCTGGAATATTGTGATGAAATTTACAGCAAGGAAAACCAGCGTCAAAAGTATTGCACCCGATACCAGGATTAGCTTTAAGGTTAGGCTCATATTCTTCAATCGCGTAATTAACAAAGCGCTCACTCTTATCAAGATTTCTAATATTAATCGATGTGGTAATTGCGTAAGTATTATGGCTTATCATTACCTTTCACAACCATTCGGTAGGTGATAACAATACTTGAAGACAGTGAAGTCATGTTGATATTTTTACGGGGATTAATGCAGGAAAACTATTCTTCGCGCAGCCTTAAGCTTAATTCAGGCACGTAGTTAAACGAAAAAGAGTCGTCAAACACAGGGGATTATAATAATTCCCTGTGTTTGTAAGATTAAGTTGCTATGGATTAAAAATTTATCAATGGTACAAATCTGTATAACAGCCGCCCGCTTTAACAAACTTGAGCTCCAATGCCTCTACATAATTAACTGCTTCAATTGCTCTATCCTCAGACAATTCTCCAGTAAGAAATGCCTCAATGGCATGCTCTTGAGCTTCGCGTGCGCAATCAACTAGATGGTGAAGGTTTACAATGTTTGAAGCTTGTAGATGTTTAGTATTTTGTTGTGCTTTCATTATTATTCACTCCAAAAGATTAATTTTAACTTTTGCTCAATTGAGCACCTTATGTAGTAACCGGTATACCAGCGTGATCATCCTAGAACCTCCTATAGTTAAAATAGTCATTGATCTAAAACACATTTACATTTTTAGTGTAGATGCTTAAATAAGGTTTGCTAATTTTTTTATAACATTTTATTAATTTTATTAACGGCATATGCGCAACGTGCAAAATCGCTCAAAAAGCGAACAGCAACAACGATTTGATAACGCACATCGACCACTTCAGCAGTGCAGGTTTCATCAATAGAAAACTGATGACTTGAATTAACCTCGCGTTGCGCAAGCACCAGGTTCCGTTTTTTTCAAATGCTGTACAAAATTACAAGGCCTCTGCCGCGAGTCCACCTGAAATTTTATAATTTCATCCCACGCCGTTTTGCACGCATTGGTAGAACCAGGCAAACAAAAAATCAGTGTGCGGTTAGCTAGCCCAGCTATTGCACGAGATTGAATGGTGGATGTGCCTATGTCGCGAAATGAAATCTGCCGAAACAATTCACCAAAACCTTCTACCTGCTTATCAAACAATGGTTTCATCGCCTCGGGTGTGGAATCGCGATCAGTGAAACCAGTGCCACCCGTAATTAATATTACTTGAATGCTCTCGTCCGCAATCCATTGCGAACAGACAGCACGAATATGATAAATATCGTCTTTTACTAACTTGCGGTCGCCAAGCTCATGGCCACAACCTTGTAGCCGATCAATTAATAGCTGCCCAGAAGTGTCTGTATCAAAGCTGCGGGTATCTGACACGGTTAACACTGCCATTGATAATGGCGTTAAGGTTTCTGTTTTGCTTTGCGGCATATGAGGAGGTCTCAAAAAATTAAATATAACAAATAAAAATTATCGCGCGCCTAAAAACACTAATTCGGAAAGAGCCTGTACTTTAATCACTCAACGTTTTCCAAAAAATAAATCACTAACTCTACTCCACAACAAATACCGGCGCAAACCCACCACCTTGTGTTCTAAAATTAGTAGTTTGACCTTGGTAAAGTCGCGCAGCGAGTAATTGTATTTCGCCGGCATAAACGTAAGCGCGAATATCCATTTTTAGCGCCACTTCAACTCCGTCCACCAAAATGCCGCGTTCACTGGGTGCAACTATTTGTTGCGCCACATAATCGCTTTGTAAAATATCACCCCATACCCGTTTGGTAAGCTTATCGCCACGATAAGCAGCACGGCTACCAAAACCCGAAGCGGGTTTAAAAAATAAATGCTTGCGAGCGCTCCACAATTCGTCGGCACAGTCAGCACTAACACTTTGCGTTTGCGGAATTCCTCGTTGCAATATTTTGCTGTCGTTTTTATCTGCACCCATATTAGTTAAGCTAAGTGGATTACTTAACACAACAAGATTACGTTTATCGGCATAGAGCGCATGATGATGCGGGTTAGGTGTAATTACGGCGGCGTTATTTTCATAGGCTTGACGTAATACAGAATGCTGCGGCTCAGCGAGCGAAAAGTCCGTGAGGCGGTTGTAAACAAGATCAATAATTTTCCCTTGCCCGCGATGACTAAGTTCATTATTGATAAATTGCAGTTCACTAGGGTCGGCAATAATCGTCGTTATACCATGGCTCTCAAATAAACGCTGCGCCATTTTGAATTCAGAGTAGAGAAATTGTTGTTGTGGATTTTGATCAATAATCGCAATAGTCTTAAGCTGTTTTTCACCACGCTGTAATTGCCACTCGCGCAAAAACATCGCCATAAATTGTTCATCAATATGGTTTTTTAGTGAGGGCAATAAGATACCCACAGCACGACAGCATTCAGTTTGTGCGCTCACTAATGCAGAGTTTAAAAAAGCACCACCGGCATTAGTATTAATTTCTATAATTTTTGGGCCTTGCGCACTAAGATGAAAATCGTAGCCCATAAATACACCCGCTGTACCGGGGTTGTACGCAGCAATAAGAGGCGCTCGCGCTAAAACGTGTTGCCCATATCGCGGTAAGCTAACAACGCGAGTTATCGCTTGAATAATTTCACGCATTTGCTGCATTTGCACAGGTGAAATAAATACCGTGGTATTCGAAAATAATTGCGGGTTCGACATTAATATATCTTGATTAATGTCATCCGCTTGCAAGATTCTTTCTAACTGATCACGATTTAACGTTGTGCAAAAACACTCATTGTTTAAACGGTCTGCTGTGATATTGCTTGATTTGTCGCAACCAGAATCCAAGCCATCACAAATACCCATATACTTCACCTGCTTCGAACGCTATAAATGAATTGGCCTACATATTTCTGTACGCCAAAATCAAACGTACAACTAGACGTTGGAAAAACTAAGAACTAATTAATGGCCCGGCAACCGGTACCTACAAGCGTGCCTACTTCTTCTCCATCAAATCTTTCAGCTGCGCAAACGGATTAAACGTGGCTGGGGCTATTACTTTCTCTTTAGTACCGCCATATAAAATAAACTCATGGAACTTGGTGTGCTCATTGTCATGACAATAGACACACAATAATTCCCAATTACTACCATCAGAAGGATTGTTATCGTGATTATGATCACGGTGATGAACCGTCAGCTCACGCAAGCCTGAATAGACAAATTCACGCGCGCAGCGGCCACAAATCCAGGGGTACATTTTTAACGCTTTATCCCTATACCCCTGCTCTTGCTGTAAATATCCGGCAGCGCCTTTAAAATTATCCTTAGCCATAATTCATTCTCTTTTAGTCAATCAGGTTACTCGGTATTACTGATGAAGATGATGCGGATGTTACAGGGGAATAGCAATACTCACCCATCAATTCTGCCCAGCCGCTGCATACAACCAGCACCCCACATAGCTTACTTTGTTGCACCATCAGCCCAAGAAACTAAATGCCAAATAGCTTACAAAACGACCAATAATTATTGACAAGATGCTTTTTACAGCTAGCCTTAAATCAAACAATTTTTGGAATTAGAAAATAAGTATATGTAAGGGGTATGGAATGCAAGATAAAAAGATCTCTCCAATAAATGCTATTGCTGAAGATCATGTTGATAGCGGTGTTTATTCCTCACACTTGGCCAAGATAAATGACACTCGACAAGTTATTGCAAAAGAGGATATTTTTAATGATCGGGGAGTATTATTAGTAAAAAAAGGCAACGCTATAACGGCAGCGGCTTCGCGAGCAATCGTGCAATTTAAATTGATTAAACCTTTGCAAGATAGTATTACTATTGAAAATGAAATATCTGCGAAGGATCTGCTACACAATTTTTCAACGCTCTTAGCAAAAGACGACATACTACAATCTATTCATACGCGCTATAACCTAAACCCCTTGTTGGAGTTGCAGTGCTCGTATTATGCAAACATCCCGATGTTAAAACAAAAGATGACTGTCATGTCGGAGCGAATGGCGGAAACCTTTGGCCGTACGCTTTCTTGCACTTGGCTTTCACTCTTAATTGCGAAAGAAATGCGGCTTCCTCCTACCGATGTTACCAATGTTTTTCTAGCAGCCCTTGCGCACGATATTGGTATGCTTCATATCAAGCCGGATACGGTGGAAAAAAAAGATCCACTTAGCGCAGAAGAATGGCGGCAAATACAAGCGCATGTTGTAATTGGTAAAACTATTCTTGCTGCTATTCCTAATATGCCTCCGCCCGTATGTCGGGCGGTACTTGAGCATCACGAGCGTTGTGATGGCACAGGTTACCCTTTGGGGCTAGTAGAAAGTGAATTGTCTATAATCGGACAGATTATTGCCCTATCGGACAGCGTGATAGCGGTGTACTCTAATCGGTTCAAACCCGAAGGCCGCGGTTGGCGCGATGTGATGCCAGTTATTCAAATGAATAACCATGCCTTTCTCTATCGAAATTATGAAGTATTAATTACCATTTTACGCCGTAGCGAATTGCCTTCCGCAGGGGTGGTTCGGAAAGATGCAATGCAACACTTTATTAGTAAAGTAATTGCTAAAAATACTGAAATAAAAAATTGGTTTAATGACGTAAAAGAGCAAATGAATGCAATCGGCTACTCACATGGCAATAGAAAACTACACGCACTGCAAAATGTAATTCTACATGTTGCTACGTCAGTTAATGCATCAGGCATATTTCAAGAAGGCTTTATTGAGTACTTGGAGCATATTAAAAATGACAAATTACAAGACTCTTATCGGCATGTTGAAGATATTTTTTTAATGCAAGAAGAGGTAATATTTCATTTACAACGCTTGAATAGAATGGTAAAAGTTCATCTAACCAGTGAAGATAACCAAAGTGCTGCTATTAAAGATCTCTTGGAATCTTGCGTTATAAAATCGGACGAGCACTTTCAAGCAATGCATTGATTTGTAAGTACTTCGTAACGGACCGTAAAAAGGATTTCTTCTAACCTTAGTATAATTCAACAACGCACCAAACTATGGGAACAGACATACAACCCGACACTGTCGCGCAACTGGACTCAATGCTACAACGCAGAAATTTGGTTGAAGCTTTGGCACAACTCAGCTGCAATTTAAGTGGTGTGAATGCTGGTCTATCTGCGGTACAGAATATTATCCGCCCATCGCAGCAATTTTCTGAGGCGTTACGACAATCTTTAAACGTTGAAATATCCGTTTATCAACCACAAGAAACCCATTCTTTACAACAAAAATTAATACCATTGAATGAGGCTATCGAAAAAAACTATGCGCTTCTAATGCGAGTCGTAAAAATTGACGATGCAACTTTCTTGAAACATTTTCAAGCGTGCGAAAATGATCGGGAAGCATTTCAAAAACTACAAGCCAAACTTATTCAATTTAAAAAGCAGGCTCACCATAGCCTGGCAATACGTATAATTCTTCAAGACCGTGGACTACAGATCGAACGCAGCAAGCTGACGTTAGACCAGGACTTTCTCGCAGAAAAATTAACAGAATTACGCGGCAGAGAAAAGGTCGCACGTCAGCGTTTTCATGCAACGGTATTGGAAATGTTAAGCGACAATGAACAACTAATGAAGATTTCAAGCGGCAACCCTGCTGTTCAATTAATATTGACACACAATAGCGAAACCTTGCGCACAACGCTCGCACTATTAAAAAGCGGAAATAATATTGAATCCTTACCGACACTCATTGAAGAGATTCATTACGAAATATTGCCAGAGCAACTGAACGTGACCATTGCATCTTCTGAAAAAGCCACCCCAAAGAAAAATAGTCATTTAGAAAAAACAGCGAAAACTCCACCAACCGCAACAATAGCGAATGACAAAACTGTCACGAATAATTTAGTAACTCGCATAATAATTTGGTTTTCAACCTCTCATGAGGTTAGCTGGGCTGATACAAAACATTATCGGGATTAATTTCATACGTTCACAGGCACGTAATTAATAGTCGTATTCCGTACAATAAAAACAGTTGATTACAAGCAGCTACCAACACAAACCCAACCGAAGACGCATAGAAAATATTTCCTAACAATGAAGTATTCTTTTTAAATAGTAGCTAGAACAAATGAAATCCAAACGCACACGGCTGGACCGTTTTATTAGCCAACAAATTGGCATCAATCGCAAAGATGTAAGAGCAATGCTTGCGCAAGGCCGACTTAACGTAGATGGCCGTCCAGCTACTGATATTCATCAATTTGTGGATGAATTTACGCGGGTGATGCTAGATGAAAAAACTTTACAAGCTAAAATTCCAGTTTATATCATGATGAACAAACCCATTGGCGTGGTGAGTGCAACTAAAGATGACAAGCACACTACTGTCCTTGATGTGTTAAAAAAAACACTCAACGAAAAAGAAACCGAACGTTTAGATATTCACAACTTGCATATTGTTGGCCGCCTGGATTTCAATACTTCTGGATTACTATTGCTGACCAATGATGGCCGCTGGTCACGCTTGCTTACCACGCCCGAACAAAAGATTGCCAAGTTGTACAAAGTAACCCTCGCCAATCCTATCAATGAACAATACATCCCCGCCTTCGCTGCTGGCATGTACTTTCCCTTTGAAGACATCACCACGCGCCCGGCCACATTAGAAATTATTAACGAATATGTTGCCATGGTCACTTTAGTTGAAGGCCGCTATCATCAAATTAAACGCATGTTTGGTAGATTTCAGAACCCAGTAATAGAACTGCATCGCGTGGCGATTGGGAATTTAACGCTGAACGGGCCGAACGGAAAAATGCAACAAGGCGAATGGAGAGAATTGACGAACCACGGAATGACAGCCTTAATGAATTAAATAGAATCGATGGCTTGAATAAAGTTGATAGCTTGAATAAAAAATAAAAAGCGTTACTTAAATTGATAAGGAAATGTGGTCAGAAAGCACCATTACATAATATTTTTTGCAGAATTCCCGCACGCCATTAAAATTTTTGCAGCTAATTTTTCATCAGACACACTGCGCGCTATAGCCATTCCACCAATTAATAATACGACTTGTTGAATGATTTTTTCGGGTGAAGATTCCACATTATCTTTTTCAGACAATTTACCCACCCGTGCCATAAAATTCTCAAGCATGAGAGTATATGTTGCGCGTACACGAGGGTCACTGTGAGCGACGTCGCTTACTAAACATGCCAGAGGGCAACGCGTTGTTGCAGATATTAAGTGCTCATTGCTTAAGTAAGCATCCACAAATTCTTCTCGATTAACACCGGCATTCATTAAATCTTGCGCAGCTTGTTTTCCTGCACGCAAGATAGACTCTTCATATAATTCAGACTTCGACGAAAAGTGCGCATAAAATGCACCACGCGTCATACCGGCGGCCTGCATTACCTCATCGATCCCAACTTGATTAAAGCCTTTTCGCGTAAACAAATCTGCTGCTGCGTCCAAAACGCGAATTCGTGATTCGATTTTATGATTTTCTTGCCAAGCCATAATTCACCCTTAATTTAATAATTTCACAATATGTTGTTGAACATATTGTGAATAAGTATAACTTGCAACCTTGCTCTGCGCAAATTCATAGCAACCTTTTAAACCACTCAATGCAGGAAATTACCATGACTCACCAAGTGCATATCTATGGCAAACACATCAGTAATTTTGTACGCAGCGTACAACTTTGTTGCGAAGAACTGGGCATTCAATACTCTTTAGGCATTGAGGTTAACGACCACATAATTGAATTCAAAAGTCCGGAGCATTTCGCATTAAATCCTTTTGGGAAAATGCCTGTGCTTTTACATGAGGGGCGAGCGCTCTATGAAACTCAAACTATATGTCGTTATTTAATTGATCAGTTTTCTGGCGGCGCCCTTCAATCAAGTGATGCCTGGCAACGTGCTCAAGTAGATCAATGGTGTTCAGCTATAACCCTATACATTGACAAATGTGTAGTGCGTGATTATTTACTGGAGTTTATTTTCCCCAAAGGCAATAACAACAGTGTGCGAATGGATGTTGTTCAAGCCGCCATACCTGCAATTTTAAATGCGGTAAAAATTCTAGAGGATCAGCTAGGGAGCAATGATTATTTAGTAGGAAATGAATATTCTTTAGCAGATATTATATTAGCGCCAATCATGCACTATTTAATAGGCGGGCCCAACAATTCCGATCTTGTGAGTGCGAATAGCTCGCTGCGCACCTATATTGCAAGAATTATTGCGCGGCCTGCAGCGAAAAATGTGTTTGTGAATTGATGTTCTGCTTCGCACTTAAGCTTGACCCCTTAAGTGCGAAAACTTAAACAGCGTTAAGCAACTGCTAACACACGCAACACATCCATAGCTGTAATTACGCCAATAATTTTTTTATTCTCAGTCACGAAGACTCGATGAATGTGATGGCCCAACAACACACCTGTCACTTCGTGAATAGACGCACCTTTCTCCACGGCAATAACTTCTGGTGTCATTATCTGATGGACGGTGCAGTTTTTGTCAGCATCTTTAACCCAACTGCGCAAATCCTCTTCATTAATATGCTGCCCACAACTATCACGATAATGATTACGCAATATGTGACCCTTATCCCTCTCATTCATATTGTTAAAGCGGAATACATCACTGACGCTGACAATACCCACTAATTCATGATCTGAAGCAATCACTGGCGCCGCAGATATTTGATGCTTAATAAAAAAATCAGCGAGCCGATGAATAGTCCAACCTTCATAAGCAGTAAGCATGTCTTCAGTCATAATATCTTGCGCAATAATTGCAGTAGCAGTTTGCATGGGCATCACATTAATCCTCGTTATATTATGAATCGCCTTAACTACACATTTAACAATCAACCTTTTCACATAAAGTATCACTCGGCATCAGATTTTTTCAATGTATTCTTATTATTCAATTTGATACAACTGACAACTTTCTCTCTGGAAAAGCCGCATTCTACTGTTGACTTTAAGAGTAGCTATCGCCAAAATACGCGCCCTTACTATGGCTAGATAGCTCAGCTGGTTAGAGCACAGCACTCATAATGCTGGGGTCGGCGGTTCAAGTCCGCCTCTAGCTACCATATAAATCAAAGGCTTACGCGAGAAATTGCGTAGGCCTTTTTTATTGGCCGTCCATTAAGGACAGATCCGTTGCGAACTTCAGTGGTACGGCAGCTTTAATATTACAAAGTGGAAATGTAGTAGCGAGTGCGGCAGTATAAGCAGAATCCCTAGCGTTGCAATTTTCGGACAGAATTTAAGTTAGAAAAAATGGCATTTTTAAACGCCCTGGTGATGGTCGAAACGTACACAGAATTAGCGTTAAATGCTTGTTACACAAATGCCTACAATGATAACAAATGCGTCCCAAAATACAGTGTCTTGGGTGAATGGAAAAATTAAAGAATAGTCAAATTAAGAGGTTACACAAATGCATGTGGCAACGATGATCAAAGCATCTATTGTGGCGTTAGTAATTGGGGAAGTCCAAATGTCGCACGCTAGTGATGATAAAGATGAGCTTTGCGAAGCAGCATGGATAAAAGCATCTGCTCAACACATAACTCAGGAACATGCAGATTATGAGGGCTTGCTTCATTATTGGGAGGAAAATGCTGCCCAATGCGAGGGGTCTGTTGCCTATAGATCAAGAAAAGCATTTATATATACTTTTCTTGATCAGCCTGAAAAAGCAAAATTAATCATAAGTAAAATTCAAAAGAAAACAAAATTTGATTATTAAATATATTTTGTTGACCTCAAAGGTTCATTTTAGGACATATTTTTTTTGTACTTTTTCA
>JANPKH010000462.1:0-20576 GCA_031425935.1 Gammaproteobacteria bacterium
TCGGCCAAAATTGAAAATTTGTCCCTATTTTTTCTGCTACTGCAAATACCGTTGCAGGAATTTTTTCTGCTTGAATAATAGGAAATGCATGCTCGTAATTGTCTGCCCAACCATCATCAAATGTGATGGCGCAGGCTTTGCGTGGCAAGGGTAAATTTTGTTGCTTCAAACTGACCCATTCTGGCAACGAAATAACATCAAAATGACGTTTGATTTCATTCATATGCATGGCAAACGTATCTGGCGTAACTAACATGCCCGGCTCTTCAAGTTCAAAGCGCCTATCATTTTTGGGTAATACTCGGTGATACATCAGAATCCATAACTTGGGCGAAGATGGTGATTGCCTATGCGCGCCCAATCGATGAGCAAATGTAGCTGCGGTAGATTTTAGTAATTGTTTGAGCGCAGGTTTCATAATTACTCTTTTCCTAAAATTTGACGCGTATATACTTTTAGTTCGTAAAGTGCGGGCTTGATATCATGCCAACGATTTACTTCATGTTTTGTTTTAAATAAGCTCGGGATGATAAATTCAACTATACGCCGAAATTTTTGCCCAACCGAATAATTAGCTTTTAAATACAAATACAGGCTGTCCAGATCGCCCAGCAACCAGCGAAGGCGCTGACCAACTCTATAACTCGAGGGATTTGGTAAACCGAGATTGAGCTCATTGCTTACCATCAACGCAGGAAAATCAACGCCCGAATCAATAGCAAGCTGCAACGAACCCCAAAAACGCGTGTTAACCTCCATTAGGTACGGCATACCATTAGGCGCAATGCGAAACTCTACCATGGCCACACCATGCCAATTGGCCGCAGCTAAAAGTTTTTCGGCATATGATTTAAGCGATGGATCAACTTCAGCACTTTCGCTTAAAACACTTACCCCACCTTGCGGCGGCTTTTCACGCAATCGCCGATGCGCAAAAAAAGCTGTGGGTTGCCCATGACTGTACAAACAAAAAACTCCAGCACCGTTACCGGGAATATACTCTTGAATCATAAATGGGTGCGCCTGCAAATATAATTCGGTTCGCAGCACTTTAGCTAAATCGACAGGGGAATGAATAATTTTGACGCTTGTAGCAATCCATCCCGACGGTGTAAATATTTTTGAAAGGCATGGCTTGATGACAAAAGGATAACTCAATGTCGCAGAAGCCAGATCGGCGGAAGACGCTAGCAACTTAGTGGCGGGAATTGGTATCTCAAGAGTTTGCGCCAACGTCATAAGCTTGCCCTTATCCGCCAGCTGTAACACATTCTCATAGGATGCAAATGCCAAGCGCACCTTGGGAAGTTGTGCCATATTCATCAGTAGCAATTGGCTGGTTACTTCCGTCACCGGGACGACTAAAGCAAAATTATGGCTATTAGTGAGATCTTGCAACCAGCTTATATAAGCTTCAGGCGCCTCAATAGCGCTGGGGCTGGTAAAAAATTGCTGTGAAAAAGCAGAGCATCCCGCTAACGCCTGCGTCGCCGCCTCAGCCGTAAAAATGCTAAGCTGGGATAACCTACCCAGAGATCTGGTCACGGCAAGCGCACTGCGTTGGGCAGCATCCAAGACTAGAATAAGTTGTGTCATTTTTCTGCCAAATTAGTTCAAGCGCTTGCGATAGAATGCAACAACATGACGTTTATTAAGAGACATTTGTTAAAACATGATAACGGATTGAACTGAATTATTGTATTTTGACTGGACCTTTAAATTCCCATCAAGTCATGACCGATTCTTGGTATGCTAACGACCCAAATATTAGCATTTAATATAGAGATAAGGAGCGATGAAAAGGATAATTTTATAGTGGTGCGCGTGTCAGAGCGGGCACCACTCAAAGCTCTCATCTCTTGTTAATTTAGCAGTTCACAGTAAAAATAATGCTGACTTAATGCCGAGCAGGAAACAAAACGGATGACTGAAAAATCAAAAAGCATTCTTCACGCCATAGACACCACAGGCCCAGGTGGAGCAGAAACAGTCTTTTTAGATCTGGTGGAAAAATTAACACTGGAAGGGTATGACAACTATGCCATTATAAAAGGCCCTGGCTGGGTTGAAAATCAATTAAAGCGTCGCGGCGTAAAGTATTACATTGTAAAACCGAGCGGCTTTTTATCGATCAAATATTATATTGAATTGAAGAAAATAATCCGCAAAAATAATACACAGTTAGTTCATGCGCACCTGCTAGGATCTACCTTAACCTACTCTATTCTTAGTGTTTTTTTACGCTTACCAGTCATTGCAACTCTCCACGGCCGTGTGGATGTTAATCCTAATGAACGATTTGTCGCCATTAAAAACAGTATTATGAAATACGGCGTAAAAAAATTAATTGCCGTCAGTAAAGATTTAGCTGGCTACATCGCTGAACGAGAGCTATTTAACAAAAATGACATAAAAGTTATTTATAACGGAATAGATGAGTTACGTTACGGAAAGCAGGAAACCAAAGAGCTTCGTACTTCATTAGGAATTCCGGATGAAGCAATTCTTGTAGGCAGCCTAGGCAATGTACGCCCCGCCAAAAGTTACGATGTACTCGTAACAGCAGCTGCTAATTTGATCAATGAAAAAAAGCAAAACATACATTTCGTCATAGCAGGCCACAAAAAAATAGAGCTAATGTCCGCTCTTGATCAGCTTATCGCGCAATATGGCATTACCGACCGAGTGCATTTTATTGGGTTTCATGAAGATACTATTCGCTTTCTAGGCCAGTTAGATTTTTTTGCTCTTTCCTCCTCATCAGAAGGATTTTCCATCGCCACTATCGAAGCAATGGCGACAGGCCTGCCAGTGGTAGTGACTCGCTGTGGCGGACCACAAGAAATACTAGAGCATGGCATCACAGGTTTTCTAGTGGACACCAATAATCCAGAGGAGCTCGCAAATGGGATATTGCATATGATTGAACATACCGCTAAGGCAGAAAAAATTGCAATAGCAGGAAAAATCCATGTAAAAAATGTATTTTCTTTTGCCTCAATGTTGGAGGCGTATCAGCAGGAATACAAAAAGCAGTTAGCACAGTAAAATTAAAAACAAAACTCTTAACATTCAGGTGTAACAATAGAATGGTGCTAAAACAATACATTGAAAATCAGTTCGGCTCCAAGAGGGGATTGTTTCGACTATGCGTTAGTGAAGTAAATCGCCACTTAGGCTTCTACAAACAATTTAGCCAAATTGATTTTCAAAAAGTAAATCGATTAATTTTTATATGCCATGGAAACATTTGCCGCAGCCCTCTCGGTGAAGCTGTTGCCAAAAACCAAGGCGCTCTCGCTGAATCCTATGGATTAGATACTCGCGGAGGTGATAGTGCAGACCCACGCGCAATCGCATTTGGCGTTCAACATAAACTTGTATTAAACAATCATGTAACACGCCACATTAAAGAATATAAACCGACATCGGGCGATTTATTGATTGGAATGGAGCCGAAACATACCAATGCTTTAAAAGCTCTTTATGGGAATGATATACAAATTACCCTCGCAGGTTTATGGCTACAAAAACCCGTCGCTTATTTGCATGATCCTTACAACGCAAATACATTATTTTTTAATCGGTGTGAATCACTTGTTAAGCAAGCCGCAGACACTTTGGCATCAAAGGTAAAGCCAACCAAATGACAACAAAGGTCTATACTATCCAGGACTTTTACGCATTTAAAGTGGGGCCCATGTGGCGCTATTTTAAAAGCCAACATTTCTCATTTTGGATGATTTGTTGTTATTTGTTTTTTGAATTTGTGCGACCTCAAGCATTAATTCCGTCAATTGCTTTTCTTCCCTGGGCGCAGCTGTTTCTCATTGGATCTCTTGCTGGCGCAGTAATGGACCCTTCCGTTAAATGGGTTTCAAACATAGCTAATAAATTTATTGTTTTATTTCTAATCACAATTTGTATTTGCATATTAACGGCACAGTATCCGGAAGTTGCAAAAAAGCATTTTATGGATTTCTTCAGTTGGTTTGTAATTTATTTTTTAATTATTAATATAATAAATACTAAAGAACGATTTCATATTTTCATCGTATTATTTATTTTTTCCGCAGGAAAAATCGCTGTTGGAACATCAAAAAGCTGGGCATCTAGAGGCTTCTCGTTTACTACATGGGGATTAATGGGCCCTAAAGGATACTTTCAAAATTCCGGCGAGCTAGCAATACTCATGCTAATGCTTTTCCCCCTAGCCTATTACTTGTATCAAGCGCTAAAGAACGACATTAAGTCTTGGGAAAAATGGATACTCATTCTTTTTTGGGTATGTCCTGTACTAACTATTTTGGGGGCAAGTAGTCGCGGAGCCCAAATTGCTCTTGTTTGTGAATTGCTGGTCATGTTTAGAAAAGCGCTCGTTAAACCAAAGCTGCTCATTGGCATTATCATTGTAAGCATGAGTTTGTTCTATTTATTACCAGCAGAACAAAAGGAACGATTTTCAAAAACAGGGGATGACAAAACTTCACAGCAAAGAATTTTATATTGGACTCACGGATGGGAAATGATGAAGGAAAACCCGTGGTCAGGTGTTGGTCTCTTTAATTTTATTCCTTATTATGAAGATCATTTTTCCGAAGATATGTTATATGAGCACGCAGAACTACCGCACAACATATTTATTCAAGTTGGCACCGACGCTGGATTTATTGCCTTATTCATATTTGCCATTATAAATCTGTACTGCCTAATAGTTCCGCTACGCCTGATAACGAACAATAAAGATGACCCCTATATCAAGGCCGTAGCAGCAGGATTGGGCTGTGGAGTTTTCGGATTTTTTATTGCTGGGCAGTTTGTAACAGTCAGTTATTATCCTTTTCTGTGGATTCATTTCGCCTTTATTGTAACCCTCTCGAATCTTTCGAAAAATAAAAGTGAACTTTGATGATCGAACAATGCCAAAAAAACCCATATGCTTCAAAAGCTTGATTCATATGTAATTAATAGCTTATTGCAATTACCCTTATATCTATAACGTTGCACTTTCCCTGTTCGTAGAATATTTAAAATTAGTAGTCTAATATAATTATACAAATTAGTGATTCTATTCACAGTTAGAAAAATTGATCGGGCGTTAGTCTTGTAGTTTGTTAATATTGAATAAAGCTAAATGTAATTTTATATTTAGTGAGATGAGGTGAATTATGAAATTGTCAAAGTTGAATCGTTTATATTCATTATTAATAGGCGGAATTTTTGTATTTGCGATTTCTAGCCTAAGAGCTGAAGTAGTGATTATTGGCCAACAAGATTTCGAGTCAGGCGTCGTTCCCTCCACAAATGGCTGGAGCTTTGGCGCACAAAGTGGCGGCCAAGTAAGCGTTTCAACTGTCGCCAATTCAAACTTAAATGGCAGCAGGGGCAGCCTGCGAGGCATATATCCTAAACCAGGCACAGGGGGTGTTTTTATTTGGGGATCTTGGGATCTCGCAGCCCTTAACTTGAATGACGTATATATTGATTTTTGGGCGAAAATGCCTAACGCCAAATATGGGTTAAAATTTCTCAAAGTTTTCGGTCAAAGAGCTGGCAACACAAATAATGTAGCAAATACAACGTTTGGCTTAGATTATACCGGCGTTGACTACGGTGCTATGTATTGCGTTAGTTTTGGCGATGGCACAACCGCATCCAATGACACTCAAAATGTGATTAATTTTAATGGGGAATATCCTGATTGGATCGGCCGATCTTTTGGCAAACCATCCCTTAGTCTTCTTTCGCCACAAAAAAGAATATGGTCCTCATCAAATTGGGGAGATACATGGCATCACTTCAAGATTCATATAAAGTTTAATTCTGGTACAACCCAATCTACCGAAGTTGCCGATGGCGAGTACTATGTAGAAATTGATGATAAAGTTTATGTCGACGCAAAAGGGTTATTTAACCGTCACTACTCAAACCTACCAATTCAAAATATATCGTTTTTTGACTGGACTCAAGGGGGCGGATATCCTTTTGAAATATGGTATGACGACATTAAAATCACAACCGGTGGTTTCTTTGATAAAAGACCAGCTCCACCTATCCAACCACAAATGATATTAAAATAGCCCAATAAAATCTCTGTTAATCTTTTCGGGGTATGGATATATTCCGGCGAGAATGAAAATAGACTAAAATCGCCCCTATTAAATTAATTGCCGCGACAATTAATTTAATAGGGGCGATTACATTTATAGTACTATGAATAAAATTGGCATGATGTAGGCAGTTTTATTCATAGCAGGCTCCTTGTTTTATCGCATTCACCAAACATCACGCACGGCCCAACAAAATAGCAGCTAATACACAGTTACGAGATAAGCATGCCTCTCACTATTGTCATCCCAGCATTCAACGAAGAAAAATACATTGCCAACACCCTCGATACTTGCATTTCATTGCTCACGAATAAAATTGAGTACGAAATCATTGTTGTAGACAATGCATCGACAGATACAACACCAACGATTTTAAAAAAATACTCGCAAATTAAATTTATACCATTAGCCAAAAAAACAACAATTTCTCGCGCTAGAAACATTGGATGGCGCGCATCTTCCAATATTTTAGTAGCTTTTATTGATGCGGATATGATCATAACTTCAGCGTGGGTCACAGCCATGAAAACGTTGGAATTGTCTATTGTAGAAATTCCCATGCAAATTACAGGACGCAAATGTTTCCCTTCACAATCACCGTCATGGATTGAAAAAATTTGGTTTAATAATGAAAACTATCGAAATAAAAATGAAAGATATATCAACTCCGGCAATCTAATCACATCAAAAGTTCTTCTTACTCACATCAATGGATTCGATGAAGAATTAATAACTGGGGAGGATGTAGATATTTGCGTGAGGGCGGTAAAAAGTGGGGCGCAGTTAATTATAAATGAAGATTTTAAAATTTATCATGAGGGATACCCTAAAACAATAAGTGCATTTTTTAAAAGAGAACAGTGGCACGGTGTTGGGGACTTAAAATCATTATCGACATTTTTTAAATCAAAAGTGGCGTTATTTTCATATTTAATAAATGCTCCATTAGCTGCCTCATTTATTATTTTTCTTTTTGGAAGCAACCTATTTTACTGGCCATTATTTTTTTCAATGCTGTTGGTGATCGGTACATCGCACTTAAAGTTTAAAGTAAAATCAATAAAACTATTACCGCAAATATACGCCTTACAGTTTCTCTATTTCGCAGGGCGGCTATCATCTTTTCTTATTAGAAGAAAAATATAATTAAAATATTTGCTTTCGAACCCGATTGAATAACAGCCGACAACCGTAAACCTATCTCCATTAAAGCTTGTGGGTGAGCATCAACACTTCGGCTGCTTAACATAATATACATAGCTGCCAAAGTGGTGGTGGCAAAAAATAGCTCAGCTGGTTTTTTTTGACGAAGGCTCTGGCTTGTCGCGATCAAAAATAGACAGCAAATGGTTTTTTAGTGGTGTGGAAATAGGTTTTTCAATAACTAAATGGATAAGCCATGATGCTAAAATCATTATAATAATCACCACAATAACCATTATTTCTTCGGAGATAATAGTTGAGTATTTATCAATAAGCACTTTGCCGGCAACATTATGGATTAGATACAACGGGTAGGTTAAAGCACCCAAGACGATAAAAAAATTTCTTTCTTTAAGGTTAATTTTTCCAATACTGAGAAAATACATAAGACAATAAAACAGCCACACAATAGCTACTGATATTGTTTTATTCACGACATTTGCATTATTAATAAAACTATCAGCCTGCCCATAAGCGGCAAAGCTAGATACTATTAATGACACGATAAGGACGAAAAGATTGAATGGATTCTTGCCGTCATTTTGTAGTAGAAAAAATGCGACGCCGGCAATAAAAAATGAGGAATATGCAGGTGATATAAACCAGCCCATGAAAAAAGGCTGTCCAATAGCCGTATGCATGACTGTAAGTCCCAGCCACAAGCTTAACCAGATACGATGTTTTTGAAATACACCAAAGGCCAGCAATAAAAAAACACACGCATAGAATTTAAGTTCAGCCTTTAGTGTCCAGTACACGCCATCTATATCTTCAACACCAAAGTATTCATTGACCAAAGTGAAGTTAGCTAATACTTGTGAGACCGAGTATTGCTTATCAGTAAAGATAACCACAGTAAGAACAGTAAAGATAACACCCGCCCAAAGTGCGGGGTATAAGCGAACAAATCTGGATACCCCGAACTGAATCGCAGTCCTGTTGTTAGCGGACAACGCTATAACATAGCCACTAATGATAAAAAACAATGGCACACCTAAATAACCATAATTAGTTACCTCACGAAGTAGTGGGAATACATTAGATTCAGGCCTCGAAATATAGTGATACAGCACCACGGATAAAGCTGCAAAAAATCTAATCAGGTCCAGCGCAACAATTCTCATTTTTTACCTAATGAAGCTGTCGCAAAACCCAAGAAGTAATAGGTTTATTCCCAGCTAATTAACGGTTTAATAATGAGCGCACTGTGCGTTTCTTTTTAAATTTTTTCAAGCTTAATATTTCAAAGCTGATCAATGTTCAACTGTGGGATTTATTTATCGTATTTTTTAACTTATCTGACAGTAGGGGTAATGCAGTGGCCTGCATCTAATGCTTAAGAATAATATAAAGAGCGTGGATTATGCCTGGGATGAACCCTAACAATGTAAGCAATATATTAAGCCAAAAATGGCCTTTAAAACCTATCTCCATAAAGACACCCAATGGCGGGAAAATAATGGCAAATATAATTTTAATAGGATCGGTCGCTGTAACTGGCATGGTATGTACTCCAAATCATCGTGCTTAGTCTGTATTTAAAGCTTTTTAATGTTGTGGCTATTTGGTATCAATACAACCACAACATGTAAACCAGACTACGGAACCTGTTGAATTCACTCAGTGCGATAACACACTAAAATAGTTCAACTCACTTCTCTCCCATAAATCCTTTTTCCATCAACTCTTGAAATTGTTTATTTGATCGCATCAGTTCCGTATACGAGCCTTCAGCGCCAATAGTTCCAGCCTCTACAATGCATATCTTATCGGACAGCTTAATGGCTGCTGGACGATGAGAAATCACAATAGTAAGAACGTCTTTCTTTAATTTCTCTAACAAGGACATCAATTCAAATTCTGATTCAATATCAAGTGCACTAGTAGGCTCATCTAAAATGAGAATTTTATTATCTCTATAAAGTGCTCGAGCAATTCCTATTCGTTGCCGTTGACCACCGCTCAGTAATTTTCCATCCTGCCCCAAACTTGAATTAATACCGAGCGGAAGTTTTTCGACAAACTCCATAGCATTAGCTTGTCTCAATGCATTTTTAGCCTTTTCAATATCAATTTCATGAACCTCCATGCCGAATGCTACATTCGAAATAACGGTATCATCTAAAATAAATATATGTTGGGGTACATAGCCAATACTATGTTGGTAATTGCTAAGTGCTTGACCAGATAATATTTTATTATCTATCTCTATATGGCCAGACATTGGCTGCAGAAGGCCAAGCATAATATCTGCTAATGTAGACTTTCCAGAGCCTGAAGGCCCCGCAATTGTATTCAATTCCCCTTTATTAAACTCTACGCTGATTTCATTTAACACAGGGTCTTTGGCGCTGGGATATTTATACATAATTTTGCTAAGTTTAATTTGGTTAATACAAGCTAATGGCTCATGCGAATGAGGCAATGAGGGCTCTATAGGCTCATCTAATTGCAACTTTAATTCTGCGACAACACTACCATTGGCACTTATATTGGCAGCCGATTTATAAATCTGTTGCATTGTAGGAAGTAATTTATAACCTGCTATGGCATAAATACTAAGAATGGCAACAACGCTACCGTCACTTCCCGCCGTCAATAAAAGAACGATAGCAAAAAGGAGAATGGCCCCAAATGATATTGCTTCAATGGCAAATTTTGGGAGGTCTCCCGCCAAAACGATATAGGCCGAAGAATTAAGGCCCGAGAAGTTAGCTTTTTTGTAAATACTGCTGTACTTACTTTCAAGCATATTAAGCTTGATGTCTTTAATGCCGATGAATGATTCGGACAGGACTGATTGAATAGCTTCATTTCTATCAGTAACAGTCTTGCCATGCCTAAGCAACGATTTCTTTATAATCCAATAGATAACAAGGTACGCGCCACCAATAATTAATGCAGATGCCATAGCTATCACTGGATTAAGAAATAGGAGGCCAATTAAAATAATAAATGCAATAAACACATTACTGCAAAGCAGAAGATAGGGCTGCAAAACCATGTATACGAATCGAGGAGCCTCTTGTGCAATGGTAGCTATGAGCTGTGTATAGTTAGTGCTTTTGTGAAACAAATAATTCCTATTCAAAAAATTATTGTAGAGCCTATACTGTAAATCGCTCCCTATCGCAATTGAAAACTTTAATAAAAACCATAAGGTCGCGGCAGAAACAGCATTCGATAAAAAAATCATACTTATCGATAATATCGCAAATGCAATAATGAATTCTTTGTCGCTATTTACCGGCAGAAAATCGTACAAATATTGCAATTGTTGATTTGTATGAATGGTCTCAGGGTTCGAAATTATACCGACAAATGGTGCAATACTAGCGGCACCTACCACTTGAACTATGGCAGAAAAAATAAAAAACACTTGCAATAAAAGCATTTTTGATTTTTGCTCTTTCGGCAACAATTTAAAAATATTGCGAATTATTTGAAGAATATACATCGAATGAAAATCCTGTAATTTGTCGTCTACGCTATGTATTACTTATCGAAAAAGTTAGGCACTATTTATTACAAACAAATATGTCAGTTCACGTATTTTTTCTTATAAGAGTTGAAAATTTCTCAATTTGCTTATCCAAAGAAAATAGTTTTCCGACTCTGAGCCTGGAAGCCAGTGAAAATTCATTAGCCAGTTTCGGTTGCGAGGCAAGCATACTGATCCGGTCGGCAAGTTCTTGATAGTCACCTGGATTAATCAGAAATCCATTTTTTTCATGCTCAATGGTTTCAGACAGGCCCTGTAAATTAGATACAATTAAAGGTAAGCCTGAAGCCATCATTTCTATACTTGACATAGTAAACGAATCCCATCCCGTTGAAGCAATAACACCTATGTGGGAGCCACGCATTAAATCTGAAATATCTGTTCTATAACCGGCAAAGGTGACATGATTTCGAGCCGTCGTGTTTTCAAGCAGCTTCTCGTAAGCATCTGCTTCATTACTTTTGTTACCGCATATAACAAAGTGAACATTTGAAACTTTTAGCTCATCTATTAAACGTATAGCGGCTTGAATGATAACCCGCACACCTTTGCGCTCTTCCATGTGCCCCGAATAAAAAATAATTTTCCGGTTGGTAGGAATATTTAATGTGCTATGGGTATAACTTTCCTGATCATAGTTGGGATAAAATTTAACAGTATCGACGCCCAAGTAAATAATATCTGTAGCAGCTTCTGCAATTCCTCTGCCATGAGTTGCCGTTCTACGCATCGCCTCTGATTCGAAAATAAACACATCAGGCTTATTGACTCTGAGAAGGCATTCCAATTTTTTGATTTTTAGTTTAATGCCCGAATTAATACTGCTCATGCTTGCTCCCCAATAGGAGATAATCTTTTTAACTCCAGCACTTTTGAGAATTGGTATGACAGGGCAAGGGAATCCGAGATCGAACGCGAGAACGGTTTGAATATTACTATCTTTAATGAGGGGGACTAATGCACGGCATGATTTTTTGTCAAGATAATCACATTCAACAATATGCGGATTATTTTTAGTGAGCGTGGTTTTGTATGACATGAAAATTTGGTCATCCGAAAAACCTGCTTGTTTTGCGGCAGTTAAAAAAACATGCTCCAGCGATGCTATAGCGTAGCCAGTATTTTCTGCGCAATGAATCATTATTAATATGGATTTTTTTTTCACGCTGAGAATATCCATAACTTAATAAAGGTTAGATTCTTCAATATATTCAGATAGTGATAATAGCTTTCGGGTTTTTTACCTGTAATTTTATAACGAGCACTTAGAATACAAGACTTGATCAGCACAATGAAACTATCAACAAGGGCGCGAGCCGGGCGCCCTAAAAATTTCTTTCTCGCCATAATTTTTGCAATGTGGTGCGTAGAATAAGCCCCGTCGATGAATTGCTTTTTAATATTTTCTGCTAAATATTCCCGATCTTTTAATCTATGACCAACAGGAGCATCAGGGAAATACAGTAGATGTTTTTTTTGCTCCACCATTCTTCTATAAAGTAGAGTTTCTTCGCCAGCGATTAATTTTGATCCACTTCTACCAAGTGCAGGATCAAACCCGCCTAATTCAAGAACCAGCGATTTTTTTATACAAAAATTTTTCCCGTAAAACTCTTTATGAATATCAGAAATAGTCAGCGGTTGATTACCGTAGTCAACTCCGACAAAACATGGCGTGTATTCAGGCAAGAACCACCAAGGCTTATCCTTTGCCCAGATAATATTAATGCGGCTATAGAGACAATCCGGGCTGCTTCTGTCAATTTGCTGTAAATATGCACCCAGCCAATGTGGCGGAATCTCTGCATCGTCATCAGTAAATAAAATATATTTTCCTCGAGCGTTAGCAACACCGGTATTTCGCGCATGCGACAACCCCTGGCGCGCCTCAAAAAAATAGGAGCTCGCTATCGAAGCGTCGTGGGAAAAATTGAGGTATGTTTTTTTGGTATGGTCCGGCGAATTGTTATCCACCAGAATAATTTCAAAATTTTCTTTGCGCTGTGTAACTTGCACAGATAATTGTTGCAGCGTAATAGCCAGTGAATCTGCATTATTATAAGTGCAGATTACCACGCTGATAATAGGCTCATGGTTCATTTAGCGTCTCGGTAAAAAATTTACAAACTTTAAGCATTTTTAGCCATGCTTTTAGGTTTAGTTTTTACTAAATTTTCTGTCAAAAATTGTAGTGCTGCAGATATTTCTCTCAAACTGATTGAAACAGACTGCCAGCGCATTTTTTTCATCCATTCGATGAAATATTTTTTTCTTGCCCCAGACCTCAAAAGACGCTTTGCAAAATAAGCGCCTCGGCCTTTATCGTACCCCCTAAACAATATCTCTACATCAGTTTGCAATTTTCGTTTGTGATGATGAAATACAACCGCCCTTGGATCATATGCTCCATGCCAGCCAAGCCTCAATGCTTCTGCCATGATATCTACATCTTCGCATGGATATTTCCTACCCGCGCCAAAGCGCTCATCAAAGCCGCCAGTGGCAAAAAATGCGATGCGCCGAAATGAAAAATTGGCACCATGAATTATTCCCGCGGCTAAATAACTTAAAGGCTCGAAATTTATGCGTAAGTTAGAGGTTTGAATTGATATCGGCATATCCTGTGGATCAAAAAGTAATACTTTACCACCCACAAACCCCAACTTTTGATTTTCATCAAAAATGGTAATTACTGAATCTATGAAATCTGCTTGAGGATAGCAATCATCGTCTGTAAATGCGATGTATTCACCTGTCGCAAGTTTACATCCAGCATTTTTAGCTGCACCAGACCCTCTAATTGTTTCTACTGTACTTTGGACAGGCATCCGAGCGTTAACTTTAAATGTATCGATAATGTGTTGTGTATGATCTTCCGAATTATTATTAACAATAATTAATTCCCAACTATGTATACTTTGAATATCGTTTAAGCTCTCAAGGCACACTTTAAGTTGCTCAGCCCTATTTTTTGTGCACAGAACCAGTGAAACTTTTGGATATGTATT
Source organism: Gammaproteobacteria bacterium (assembly GCA_031425935.1). Classification (GTDB taxonomy): domain Bacteria; phylum Pseudomonadota; class Gammaproteobacteria; order Pseudomonadales; family Cellvibrionaceae; genus Cellvibrio. The sequence goes on from JANPKH010000462.1 coordinate 13,824, forward strand.
CATACATAAATCCTCACAGGTTTCTATATAGGCCTAATGTGTCAATTAAATTTCTTTGTGCCGTATATTCCTCACTTAAATTAACAAATATTTTGGTCCCTGCGAGCAGATTACCAACTTGTTTGGAATACCCTTCCGGTGAATGATTAGTTACTAATAATTCCGGGTAGTCCCTTAATATATCAGTTAGCCCGCCCGTATTATGCGCAATTAAAGGCGTCCCTAGCGCCATGGCTTCCAGAGCCGACATAGGCGTACCTTCGTGATCAGAACACATAACCATGACGTCAAGGGATTTGATACATGATGCCATATCCTGCCTATGCCCATGAAAGTATATATGCTCGGTTAAGCCTAGTTGCTGTACCTTCTGTTCCATTGCGGCCCTTAATTTACCATCGCCAATAATATGAAATTTTATTCCTCGCGATGAAGCTGCTTGATTCACTAAAATTGCCGCCATGTCCACAAAAATATCAACGCGTTTTACCGGCTCAATTCGGCCCACTATGCCGACATGCCTATGGTGCGGCGAGCTAACGCGAAAATCAGCTTCGTGCGCTTGCGCAAGAAGTGCGGTCTGATCGACGCCATTACGAATAACATGAATTTTTTTTTCCGGGAACACGCTAACCAGCTTAGATGCCAGCTCCTGCGATACGGCGATAATGGCATGCTGAAGATGGCGGCCAGTCCAGCCATCTAACCAAACCTGAATCCGTTGTTTACCTGTGGGAACAAATTCAGGGGCTCCGTGGCTGGTGCGCACTGACTTTGTATACTTGCCAATGCGCAGCGTTGCCAAGCAGTTGGCGATGCTGCTCAAAATATTTTCTTTTTGCCGATGCGTGTGCAAAATATCTGGCTTAAACGTACAAATTAGACGGGCGATTTCTCGAATGATGCCAAGGCTACCTTGGTGAGATTCCAGCACTGAAGTAACGGGAATGTTTAAGCGTTGTAATCTCTGCGCCAGTTCGCCATGATTCATAATAATCACGTGTAACTGCACTTTTGTATGCAATTGCGAAAGCAGCGTGAAGGCTTGTACTTCAGCACCAGCCCAAAGATCACCAGAAATGATGTGCATTACACGGAATGGACGGTTTAGAATTGGCATTGGTAATGCACCCTTAGCTAAGTTGCTTAACTGCGCACTTAGAGATTGGGATATTAACGGTTCCTGATCTTTAGGAAAAGGGGCTTTGGGAAAGACATCGAGGAATAAAAATGTTGACGTTTTTGTTTTGGATTTCAGGAATTGCAGCTGTGTACAGCTATTTTTTGTATCCATTAGTGTTAAAAATAGTGGCGATGGTTCATGGAATTCAAACAGTTCAGCCAGTAGAGTCAACGGCTCCTGTTTTCATGACGTTAATTGTAACTGCCTACAACGAAGAGAAACGCATTCGTGAAAAAATTGAAAATACTCTAGCAATTCATTTTGATACGGCGCGGCTGGAATTGATAGTTGCTTCAGATTGTTCGGAAGATGCAACCGATTCGATTGTGGCTGAATATGCTGATCGTGGCGTTCGACTTGTTCGTGCAACCGAGCGTTTGGGTAAAGAAAATGCACAACTTACTGCCATCAAACAAGCCAAAGGAAATGTGTTAGTTTTTTCTGACGTTGCAACCCAAATTCCTAAAGATGCCTTGGTTAAATTGGAGCGCTATTTTTTGGACGCAGCTATAGGTGCTGTTTCAAGCGAAGATCGTTTTGTCAGTAAAGACGGCTCAGTGGCAGGCGAAGGAGCCTATGTAAAATACGAAATGTGGCTACGCAAACAAGAGTCACAATTAACCGGCCTAGTGGGCCTGAGCGGCTCTTTTTTTGCGGCGCGAAAAGAAATTTGCCAAGAATGGGATATTCATTCCCCCAGCGATTTTAATACTGCGTTAAACGCAGTAAAAGCAAAATTAAGAGCAGTTAGTGCACCCGATGTTCTAGGTTTTTACCAGGATTTGCAGGACCCTACGAAAGAATACCAACGCAAAATTCGCACGGTTATACGCGGCATGACGGGCTTGTCGCGCCATAAAGAAGTAATGAATATTAAACAGTATGGATTTTTTGCGTTACAAGTTATTTCACATAAATTAATGCGCTGGTTAGCGCCCTGGTTTTTTATTCTGTTTTTTATCATTTCCGCACTGGTCGCAAATCAGGGCTTTATTTACGCGATAGCATTTTTTGGACAGCTTTGCTTTTACGGCATAGCCCTAGCCGCGCAGTTTTTACCGAATCTACGCGAAGTAGGCCCGATAAAATTAATTTATTTTTTCGTACAAGTTAACACAGCTTTGCTAGATGCTGCGGTTAAGTTTCTTGCTGGACAGAGAATGACAACATGGAAACCTTCTGCGCGTTAATTCGCGGTGATTTAGCGCCTGCGGGCAATAAAATTTCATTGACGAGAAAACCCAATTCATTTGCTTATCAACTAGCAGGTTATTCTTCTGAATGGGTCGACTCCGGAACTTCGGCGTTAGCTTTAGCACTTATTGATGCAAAGGCTAAAGCTCCGCATGTAAAAAAACCTAAAGTTATTATTCCTGGCTACTGTTGCCCCGATTTGGTCGCAGCTGCAGTTTATGCAGGAGTGAAGCCCCTTGCTGTTGATACCGATATTGCTGATGCAAGCTACGATCTAGAGGCACTAAAAAATGCCTTAGATTCAGACATAATTGCTATTATCGCGGTGAATTTTTTAGGTATCAAAGAACGGCTGACAAATATTCAAACACTGTTGGCGGATACAAACATTAAACTCATTGAGGACAATGCGCAGTGGTTTCCCGCAAGCTTGAAGCAGCATGATTTTGCCTCGGACTATGTTTTATTTTCATTTGGTAGAGGCAAGCCATTAAGCTTACTTGGCGGTGGAGTATTGTTTTCGAAACAAAAAATTATCACCACTGCCTTGGTGCAGCAAGCTGCAAATACGTCGCTGGCTAACGTGCATCAAGATGTAAAACTAAGAGCCTTTAATCTGCTACTACATCCTCACCTATATTGCTTTATAAATCGAGCACCTTTTTTGCAATTGGGCGAAACTCTATATCATCCGCTAACCACAATTGTTGCCATGGATAGCTTTCGTAATACATTATTTTCCGCGAATTTAAATTTACATGAAAAGAAAAACAACAATATTGAGCACGCTTACGATGAAATATGTACAACCTCCAACATGCAGCAACTACAATCCATAGCAACAACGCGGAGACAGCAATTACTACGTTACCCACTCTTGTGTATAGATGGCACTACGCGTGATAAGTTATTACACACGTTAAATGCAGCAGGGCTTGGTGGCTCGCCAATGTATCAACGGTGCATAGTTGAAATACCCGGTATTAGCGCATTGATTGACGTACATGAGAATCTTAATAATGCACGAAAATTTGCGCGCTGCCTTTTAACTTTACCTACCCACGAATACGTGTCAACGAAACATATTCATCGTATTAATAATATTTTAAAATCAATGAAAATTGGTATGTGATGTATTATCAAGTAAGTTATTTACATCCATAGTTTTCATACCGTTAAATTTATTTAGCTGCCAATTTTCTGTAATTTGTTTAATTGCTTCTAATTCCGCACCACAATCTATGTCGCATCTGGCCTGAACAACTAACAATCCAAAAAAGTTTTCGCTTAACAATTTCGCTTTTAATTGCAGCAACTTCGCTAACCTGTATGAATCAGTAGTACTATTTCCAACATTGAATTGATGCAACAACAATATTTTTTGCGATGAATTAATATTTTTAAGCAACATTAATTCAAAATCGTGGATCTGACTAAGATGTGATTTATTTATTGCCACCCAATCCTCTTTGGGGTACAAATTCTGCACGTAGGGGACCAGTTTTTCTGAGGGGGACGAGGGAGTAAATTTTGCCAGATCAAGCCTTATAGTAGTCTCATAAACAGAAAAATGACGCGTAGAATTTTCAGTTTTTACCGGAAAATTAATAGGAACCCAAGTAGCAGATTTGTCCGCCACTTCGGTCACTGTTAAGCCATTCAAGTTAAGCTTATTGTTGGATAATTCGGTTTGTAAGGTGCCCCAAAAAAGCAACGGCCCTAGCAACAAAAACAGTGTCGGTATTAGCGGTTTGCACTTGGAAATTCTGACAGTAAATTCTATATTCTTCCGAATAATGGGTGCCCAGTAAATGGCAGGCATGATAATAATCATGAATAAAATCCAGCCAAACATTTCATGATCTTGCATCAACTTACTTTGCATATTCGAATGGTAACCAATCAATACCAATAGAAATATTCTTATCCAGTTAATGAGTAAACCTAAGCCAATGGCACATAAAATTGCAAGCATACTTTGCCGGCGATTGTAACCATTCAACAAACAGATAATGTAAGCCAGCAATAAGGTAATACTTAAATAGCGTAAACCTGAGCAGCCTTCAGCAATGGTTATTCGACCACTTGGGATTAAAATATTGTTGCCCTCAATAATTGCAGTCAATTTGACGGCATCAACCAATGTGCCCACAACAAAACTGCTAAGATTGACTAACTGATCAGTGAGTGATGATAAGATCGGAACAACAAATAAAAACAAACCAAGGAAGGGAAGTAAATCTACTGCGGTTTTAATAGAGAAACACGTAGCTAAATAAATTGTCAACACCGCAATTAAAAGCAATGCGCCAAGCAGTTCTATGTTAATACTTTGAAAAAGATACCAAGCAAATGAAAATAAGGCGAGAGCGGCGTATAAAAACCAGTAAATCCTATTTGAGTTTCTTTCCTGCTTTGTAGGTTTGACTCGCCAAATAAAAAAAACAAAGATAATTAGTGTAGGTATGCCATGACTTAAATCTTGACTCAATTTAAGCCATCTAATAAAAAGAGGAGAAATGGAAGGAAAAAAAAGGAAGCCTGTTAACGCTAATAAACCAAGTATAACGAGATTAGCGTGCTTTTCTTGCAGCTTCTTAAGCATATCCAAAGAGTCACCTGAAAGTAATGAATAATGCTATGGTCGAACATTAAAGGCAATCTAACAAGAGCCTAAGACAACAACCTACTAAATGAACGCATGCTCGAGCTTCTCCCTCGTTTAAGCCACGAGTAATTTAGCTAATGAATAGTGACGAAGTCACTGTAAAGACCGGCACTGTCGTATACAGCAATTTCAAATTTTAAACCAATGATGGATTTATCGAATACATAATTAGTTGTCGCATTCCCTTCAATCGTAATGTAGTTAAAAGTCGTAGCAGTTGGTGCTTTATAGCGGATTTGATACCCGCCTATTTCTGATAACTCCAAGTAGCTTCCATTTTCTCGAGCCGCAGGTTGCCTCCATTCAATAGTTGCCCCTAAGGCGCCCGCTTGCTTACTACTCGCAGCCTTACTACTTAATGCTGTACTACTTGTTGCCGGTCTACTACTTGCGGCTTTACTGCTCAATACAACGCTTGGCGGCTGATTGTTTGATACCGCGCTTGTCGCGGAGTTACTCCGACTACTGGGTGCCGTGCTATTGGCAACGTTGCTGGATTTACTACTTGCTACGGCGAGCAGTGGGCTACTGCTAACAGCAACAATATTAGATTTACTACTAGCAGCAATACTTTGTGTGGCAAGACTTGTGGGCGCTAGCGAACCGACGGCCGAACTTAAATTCTGTGATACTCCAGTAACTTGATCTTGTGTAGCTGGAAGAGCATTTGATGCATCTTCCCCACCACAAGCAGCGAGAACAACTGATATCAGCGTGATAGCACTGATAAGTTTAACGCGAGCAAAAGTAGGAGAATACATTCTTACACCTAATTCAATTAGATTACGCCTGTCCAATCAAAGCCAGCTTCAGCCGACTTATTCCCATGATATCTGTATAGCAGCTTATCCGTGGATTCTGTACGCAACTGCCAGCAATTTCACAATTTCGAGAATGAATCGTCAAAAATTGTGATACATAGGTCTTACGTTGTTTTTGCTGGTTATTTCGATTTGATATATGCGTTAACTTACAAATTGTCCGTATTGTTTTCGATATCAGCAATGCTGGGTAACAACATATCGAATTTTTTAATTAGATCGTAAAACGTTGGACGAGTAATACCCAATAGTTTAGCCGCCGCCGATATATTGTTGTCGGTCATACTGAGGGCACGCAATATTGCATTTTTTTCTGCTTCCTGGCGCACATGCCGTAGATTAAGCGATAAATTTTCTGCTTCGGCTAAGCCAAGGTCCTCACGCGCTATGTTTTTACTATCAGCCATAATCACAGCGCGTTTTATTTTATTTTCCATCTCGCGAATATTACCGGGCCAGCTATACCCTTCAATAGCTTCGATAGCATCGGGAGTAAACCCAGTAATGTGCTGAGCGTGCTCTTTAGCAAATTTGCTTTTGAAGTGACGGGCCAGCAACACCTTATCGCCCAGACGGAAGCGCAAAGGTGGAATTTCTACCGTCATTTCGCAAATTCGATAAAACAGATCTTCACGGAAGCTACCGTCAGCAACCATTTTTTGTAGATTTTTGTTAGTTGCACAAATCACACGAACATCAACAGGAATCTCATTGCGCCCACCGACACGCTCGATGACTCGCTCCTGCAAAAAGCGCAACAACTTTGCCTGAAGATTAAGCGGCATATCGCCAATTTCATCAAGAAATAGCGTGCCCTCATGTGCCGTTTCAACCTTGCCAAGGGTTAACTTATTGGCGCCTGTAAATGCGCCTTTTTCGTAGCCGAA
>JANPKH010000463.1:0-14920 GCA_031425935.1 Gammaproteobacteria bacterium
CCCTGGTCATCGGAACTATTATCAACTTTGTTGCTTCTGATGAAAACATTATATTTGATAGCTTTTTTAAATTCAGGCAAGCACAATTGCACTATGAAAAAACGACCCCTAACACCCGAAGAACTCGCCGAAGCTGCTGCCTTGAAAGCCATCTATATGGCAAAAAGGGAGGAGCTGGAATTAACGCAAGAAAAAATTGCAATTGAACTCGGCGGACCTGAATCAGGCCAGAGTCTCGCAAGTAATTATTTAAATGGATTTGCGGTATTGAATCTAAAAGCCGCATTAGTGTTTAGCAGAATGCTAAAAGTTCCGGTGCGCAATTTTAGTCCGAGACTTGCGAATGAAATTGAAAGCACCACCGTCTCCAGCGAATTGAAAGAAACATTAAAGCGGCGCGTCGAGACAATGAGCGAAAAAGAAGTCAAAACGGTTCTCAGCTATCTCGAATTCATTGAAGGAGATAAATGACTGCGCGCAGTCAATTGCAACACTTAACAACTGTAATTCCTCATAATTCATAGTCTTAATCCGATCCAGCAACGCTTCTTTTCCCGTAGCACCGTGCCCCACAACATCTCCTTTAACTGACAATGAATGACAGTGTTATTCAGGCTTTTTAATTTACAGCGTGATACATGTCACGTAAACATCTTTTAGTCTTATTGACACAAATACGTCAAATTATTGACATTTGTAACTAAACACTCAAAAAAATCCCGCTCAGCAACGCGCAAATTTCATCGTTATGTTTACTCGCGTAAAAATAAAAACCTTCATTTTTTTATTGAAACAATAACGGCTCAGCGCTTATTCCATCGTTTTAAAGCGGCGCTGTTGTCGGCACGAGTCGCCGAAAAACGCTAGTGGCAAACCTCCGCACACCGTGTGAGACATTGACGACTGATAGCGACGACCTCGAGCGACCCAAGAGGAAATCAACGCCAAAAATATCATACCGCATCAGATTTAATGTTTATTTCTCCTTAGAAAGCATTTTTCGTGTTGACGATTACATCATTTTTGTTGATACTATTTGCGTCGACACTTTCCCACTTAAGGAGTAACTATGATCTGCATCGATGCTGACCTCACCGACACAGCGGTGGGGGATATAACCGAACCTGCCCCATTCTTCGATGACAACAACACAACGCTTGCCCTTCGCGAACAGCATCGCCGCGACATTGCGCAGCAAACTGCCGCCTATCTGGCCGCAGGAAAAAAAATTACGGTCATCGCCATGCAACTGGCGCCACAAGTAGCTGTGCTTCCACGTCACACAAAACCCACACCCAAAAAGGTCGGCTAACATGAAAATTTTAATCGGCGTTACGGCGCCCGAACAAAATTTACAACAGCGTCAGGCGGTGAGTTATCTGGCGAAACACCTGAATTTAAAACACACGAACATGGAGCAGCCGGTGATGAATGCCGTGGCGGTTTTGCTCGGTGTTGATGATTATGAATTGCAGCTGGACGTTAATCCGCTAAAAATATTGCCGGTTATACAAACCAATCTCTACACCTTAAAAACACGGATACGGAATGCACTTTGTGCCAGCAACGATTTTTATTTTATGGATGTATTGCACAAAAAATTAACATCCGCGCAACATTCAAAAATTAATAATTCTTTTAACGGTGACATTGTTAGCAGCATGACGACCAATGACGAGCTTGCTTACATTCGCCATGCCAACGGCATTGTGCTGCATATCATCAATGACAACAGCGCGATCAAAACAACGGTGTTGCGTAACAACGCAGACTTGATGATCAATGTGAGTAACAGCGATCCGCTGTACCAACATACGCTGGAAGCGCTGGCAGAAGTGATTGCAGAACGCTTCAAGTCCATCACGGCTTAAGAGAGGAAGCAGAAGTGAAACAGTCACCTCTTCCTGCGGGATGCCATGACATCAAAGGTGCCGCCAATTTGTTGGGCGTGTCCGAAAAAAAATTGTTCAAAACGTTACGGGAAATGGGCTGGCTGTACACCGGCACTTACAAAGACGATCCCTACCACAATACCCCGCGCATGACTGCGCGATTGGCAGGATGGGTCATTATACAAAAAAAAGGTTATGCAGCGCCTTATAACGAACTCGTCACTATTTTTTATAACAGAACACTGATCACCCAGCGTGGCTTTAATGAATTAAAAAATAGAATGTATCAACAACCCACACCAGAACAAAAACACAAACCCAAACAAAAATTGCGGAAAGCTTCGCAGATAGAAAAAATTCTTACGCAACACAACGTTACTACAGCCACTCAAGAGCGTGAGAAGGCGTTACAAGAAATGCGCAAGCTGGGTGTGCTTAATTAACGACGATGCTCAATACACATATCTAATGAGTACATGCCATGCACTCATTTTATTTTTAACAGTGTGTTTTTCTAACAGCACACATATTCAACGAGCGAATACGGGATACTCAGTATGCAATACGAAGACAGAGAAAGATTAAAAAGTGCGGGCTGGACGAAATTTCAGAACGCACAAGATATTTACGAAGCGGTGGAGGGTATTGAGTACGTGATGAGATCCCACTTTTGGCTGTCAGTCGAGAGCGCGAGAAGACGCAAGCACCCCGATTTTGACACCTATGCATCTCACTGGCTGAGCGCGCAAAAAATCCTACTTAAGCTACAGGGACTAAAGCGGAGCGACTGTGGATGCTTTAATTAAACGATACGGACTACCTGCAAAACCTCGTATTGAACAAGGAAAAACATACCGGTAATGCATAGGGCGCACTGCTTTGAGAAGATGAACTGTTTCAATATGTGAATACATTTCAAAGCACTTTTCCAACAACAGATCATCGTTATTATATTTGAGGAAAAAATGATTAGCTTACGCATGACACAAGAAAAAGCGGCACAAACACTTGGGCTATCCATCAGCACGTTAAAACGCAGATATAAAAATAATCCAAGTTTTCCACAACCTATCAAAGACGGAACAACGCGGCAAGCGCACGTCTACTTTGTCACTCGCGAAATTGAAGCACTCGTTCAAAAACAAATGGATGAGCGTGACAGCGAAGCCGCTTGAAGTGGAAGGGTCATACAAAAAATTGTATCTTCAGTTCATGTAGCCAAGCTAAGGGGCAGTTTTTAAGTTAAGGTGTTGAGAAATACCTTTGCGCAGCAACCTCACAAAACTGCAACTTTAAAACTGTCCAGCGCACGTAGTGTTGCTTGACCGACTCGTTAACTTTATTTTATTGACACATATACTTCATTACTTCTAGAAATTGATGTGTAGCCAGTTGTGTTTTCTCGAAGATACACATAATTAGGAGTGAGTAATAATAGTTTACCACCTTTAATTAGCGCACCTGAATCAACTTTATATATTTCAACCGCTACTCCTCCGCCGACTTTAAAATTTTCTAAGCCAGTATTGACAATATCTGCAGTAGTTTTCATGGTTAAAATTGGAAGTGTCGCACTCAAAGCAATTGCCAATAACGGTGTGACCCAATTTGTAAGAAACGACTTTAGTGGATTGTCTAAGTATGAATAAATTCCTCCAGCGAAAATAAAACCCAATAATGACAACCATACTAAGCGCTCTAGTTTTCCAGAAGCCACACTAAAATTGAATATTAAATAGTGAAATAACGCTGAAACTAATACACAAAGAATGCCGAGACAAAATATTTTTTTGGATTTTATTTTAGAATTTGACTTAAATACAAATATAAATCCCCATAAATATAGCGCGGAGATAGAAATCAAAATTGCAACCATGAAAATGAAGGATTTAATACCAAAAATTCCTTCTGAAAAAATGTCATATGAGAAATACTTTTCTACCTTCATATGAATTAGTAAAAGATAAACCGGGTAGAAAGAAACCCATGATGCCATTGTAAGCAGTAATATTAAACGCAAGATCAATGTATAACCGGTGGGCCTAATATCATCCCTAAGATGAACTTCTTTTTTCAATATTCCGTCGATTTTATCAAGCATGATTCTTCCCCTAAGCTAAACGACGCGCCGCTAGGGGCGTCCAACGAAGGTGCAAAACACGTAGCGTGTTTGACCGCCTCGTATAGCACAACAATTTAAATACAGGGCAAACGAGAATGTTTATTTACGGACAAATGTGCATTTCTGTCGATATTTCTCTTCAATGCGTTTATAGACTCCAAGGAGTGGGTTTTCTCCTACTTCATAATCCACAAGCTTTACATTGAACTATCTTGTTTATATAGGATAAAATGTATTCTTTTTCAAACGGAATTTTGCCGTATGTCCCTGCAAAATTACGGTCTTTTCCTTTGTATTCATGTAATATTTTTCCAATAAATTTTTTGAGGCCATGCTTAAAAAAAAGATCACCTCGCTTATAGTAAATCGACTCTGCTGCAATAAAAGCTGACGCAGTCCCAAATCGACTATCAGTATTTTCATTTATGATGGAATTCATATACTCCAAATTTTCATCCATAAAAAGTCGTTGTTTATTGATCCATTGCTTTTCAATTCGTCTTGGTTGATTGTGACACTTCACCTCTATCAATAGCGCAAAGCCAACAGCGTCTCTCATCAAATTATATAATGGCGATTTTCGAATATCAGAATTTAGATAGCCAACATGAATAGAGTAGGCTTTATCCAAAAAATAATCGATTATCCCACTTAACTGACTAGGTGAAATATAGTCAAGATGCGCAATAGATTCTGAGAAGTTTTTTATAACTAATGCATCACTTATTCTTGCATGAAACTCCGACATTTCAGAAACCCAGTAAGAGGGAGACTGCTTTTCCATATCAAATGATTTATCGATAATAAAACCATGAGAATCCATACTCAGCACCATATACTTATTTTTTATCAAAAAGTACATCTCGCTTAAAAAGAATAAAGACCACAGAGAGGAAGACTTTACGATTGACAGCATGTTGCCTTCCGAGAGGTTGCATACTTCCATGATCCGATTAGAGTGGTATCCCATTTTCGCACCATAACGATCTTCATTATGCATCTTCCATAATGGACCAATATAATTAATAGCACCACTCGATATATTAAAATAGGAACGTAATTCCTCTATGCAAACAGATTTCAATTCTTCAGCGAACCCCACGATTTTAGGTGGTAATTGTTGCATTTCTTTTTCAGCATCTTCAGCTAACTTAATCAGAAAGACCTCGAATAACGTCATCACATCGGTGCTATGAATGTATTTCCGAAAAAAAGGCAATTTAATAAGCAGCTTTGTGGTCCGAGTAGTATTACCAACGTGATTTTTTATATATTGAATATGCTTTACAGGGTTTTTTATAAAAGCTAAAAGCTCAGAATCAGAGTTTGCATACATTTAGATAAAACCTATTTTAAAGTGACTGCTTTTATTCCATGAGTATTAGCTACTAAAAGTTTAAAGTACCGTCGGTTTATTAGGCTAGATCATCGGAAAGAGAAAGATCAGAAAGATTGAAACTCAAATAAATATTGGATTCCGATGTCGTAATTCGACTAATAGCGGACATTAAATTTAATTACAGTCGCTTGTTAAATTTTTTAGTATTGAAAAATATGCATTGGCTTTATTTGATAAAAATTACTAGGTCTTTCTTTAGATACTTCACAATTCATAGAAGACACATTATTCTCTTTACACAAAATATATAGCATTCCACCTTCAGCATTAAATTGTATATTGGCTATATCTTTTATTGGAGCATTGTTATTTATTTGATAGTTATATTGTCCATTTGTAATATCAGCCGTTGTATATTTTAAAGGATCAATTTTATCTATGTACTTTCCATTTAAAGTTACAGTATATCTATATCGATTTTCTATACCCAGAAACTTTGCAGGCTCATAAAATGTAATCAGTCTAGTTTTACCATTTTCTATAGGTGCATCAATATCTGCTTTTGATGGAGCGTCAATAATCAATTGATACTCTTTTTTCTTGCTCTGTAATTCCGATGTTTTTTCAAAAAAAGGATGCAATGCCGCTATGTAGTTTTGACCGAAAGCACTTTTTCCTCTTGTTTCAGTTAAGCAAAAAACTGTGTAGTCACCTCCTGCCTCAAGCTCGATATTCATCCAATTGTCATTCCAAACAGATGTGTGGCATGTAAACATAATTTTATATTTTCCCTCAGGAATATTGACTTTAGCGGGTGAATTTAAAGACCACATGGAAGACTCATAAACTATTTTTTTATTTTGATCATATATTTTTTCTATCTTTGACCAAATTTGCTCTACATCAAATAAACCTATTTTTCTCACAACCTTTATGGTAGCCATATTGTTATCAATTACAGATACGTCACTTACCCTATTTGATTTAGGTATATTGTTAGCACAGCCAACTAGAACTATAAAAATCCAGAATATTTTTAATGTTTTCATTTTTTTGTTGATCTCATTACGCTTAAATTTAACGCCGCGATAAATGGTGGTTTTTAAATTGCATTTTGCCATACAATAGAGCGAAGCAGAATGATCCTCCCCCGATAAAATGGACACTTATGTTTTCACACCAAACGTCGTTCATATTCTATCGGCGATAAATAATCAAGCCAAGATAGTAACCGAACCTGATTGTAAAAATGATGAATGTAACCCTTATCTCTTTTTTTAAAACCACTACCAAATTCTAATACTTGACTTTTCTGAAAGAACTCCTATAAACGACTCAACAAGATTAAGATAGTGATTAACGGTTATTTACTTGTATTACGATTTGAATCAGCGAACTTAAATAGATATTTCCCTAGGTTTGCTAAACCCTCTAGGCCCCTCTGTTTTGATTCATGTTCAGGCGACCAGAAACAAAAATTTCTGTCTTGAATAGCCAAGCCAGTAATTTGCATACACCAAGTAGAGCCATCAAGTCCCATTACGTTATCAAAAAAATTAACCCTTAAGGCATCTTTAAACAAATTTAACATTTTTTCATACTCAGCCCTCGAAATCTTGCGATTGTCGCAAGTAGTAGTGCGGGTGCTTTTCCTATTCTCATCATCGCTGACTGTATTCGTATTTTTTATAATAAGGGAATATTCGATTTCCTTTTTGGGTTGACTGCCTTCGCTTTCAACTTCCCACTCTATTTTTCTTAACTGAAAAATCGTTTGACCGTTGAACGCGGTATCAATAGTTAGAAAAACTGATTCGCCCATTGAGAATCCTGAGCTTCCAGAACAGTCTTGTTCATAGAGCGACTCAGCCTGTGCAAAACTACAATTTAATAAAATAATAAAAATTATGTATTTCAAAGTATTTCCTCGCGGTACAACTGAATAAATATAACTGGATGAAAAAAGACATTCAACACTTTTTACAGAAAAATAAAAATCTCTTGGGCTCAAAGAAAACCTGCCGGTCAATTATTTGCAAAATAAAGCTGAACTTAATAAAGTATTTTTTTCTTTTAACATCCTTAAAACTCTTCACCCTTTTCAGCCAAAAGTAGACATTTACCAGATGGATCAATTTGTTAGTAACCAGCAGGTGCAACTATTTTCCCATAGGTTGAAGGGCCAATTTCTAGATTGTGAGAAATTGCAAAAATCTCCACTTCCAAATTTATTTTCTTATGCTCTTTAGGTGAGCCATCCAACCATACAGTTGAATATTCAGCAATCTTATCGTTCAATTCCATTGGGGATAGTGGATATTGATGCCCTGCAAGAATATTTTCACCGCCGCGATTTTTAATGACCTTAATATAAACTCACAACTCTTCAAATTTAAACGAAGAAGAATCCGGCAGACTCAATTTTATTGTAAGCCTCCCAGCATCAAGACATGAAAAACCATCATTTCCAAGCCCGCGTTCAATTTTAATTTTCTCGATTTTTAATTGAGGAACGTGAACTACATAGCCTGTTTTTGGGTCTTCGTGCCACTCATACTTCTTTTCATCTGGCTGAAAGAGAGGGCTTTGAATCGGATCGCATGCAAACGATTTCAGAGAAATAACACTGAAGATGCTACATATCAAATATATGGTTCTCATTAGTCTCTCGCTAACACCCAGCCAAGGGGCAATTGTTTAAGTAGCTATGGATTATTTTTCCATCGCGACCTAAAATTAAAAAGTCGGCCATAAGCGGACCTTAACGATTTAAACACTCACGTAACTCTGCTTCGACCAGTGTTTTATTTTTTTACACTGCCCCCGCTGGGCTGCAGTAAATCAACGCCACCACTCAAAATGAAGTCCTGAAGCAATTTATCGACATTCATATTAATTTTGAACTCTGAGAAGCTGGTATTTTCCAATTCTTCAAAATAAGTCTTGGCTTTTGTTTTATCTACATAGCTTTTCAAATTATCGAAGCGGGCAAATTCATTGATGTTTGCTGCCGTTACTCCAGCATTCATCATGAGGCTTAACTTGGCAGTAAATGTGGCTATATCTTTAGTCTTACCTAACAGATTAACAATATCAGTAATTTGATTGTTTTTTGCGTTCGCGATGTATTCCGTTATGTAGTCTCTGAAAGTTTTCCCTGCTTCCATAATGACAAAACCCCGTTGAACATCATGCAGAAAAATTTTGGCAAATTTTTGTTCTTCTTGGGTAAGTGTGGCAAAAGATTTATGCAACTCATCTAGTATTTTTTGACTGTCTGGGCTATCAGCGCTACTCAATTGAATAATTGTCAGATATTTCTCAAAGCGGGAGTTCATATAATCGGCATCGATTTTCCCTGTATCGATTTCGGTTAAGTGACCTAAAATTTCAAATGGCACGTCACCAATGCCGCCCCCTCCATTACCGCCAGTGCATAGCTCTTTGTAGCGCAACGCCAAAATTAAATAGGTGTTTTCATTAAAATTAAGCGTGACTTCTGTTTTTTGCTTGCCCTTGCCAAAGACATAGGTGAGCTTGCTCCAGATGAAGCCTTGAATTTTAGCCGCCTCCAAGAACTCATTTAGACGCGTAAAGAGTTTTGCAAATTGTCCGCACAAGGATAAATCGCTCGGGAGCTTTTCAAAATTAGCGGTTCCTGCATTACTAAACAGCTCAGAAATTTCATCGTAGATGGAATTTATTTTTTTCAAGTTTTCTGGAAGCTTATCGACAAAAAGCCCGATGGGCTTATCACCGGAATACAGTTTGATTGCATCGTTAATATTGCGCTCCATAGTATGCGGGTAGCGGTAATAGCGAATGGTACCGAACGGCTTTTCATGTTCAAGGTAGAGTCGATTGGTGCGAGAAAAGGCTTGTATGACGTTTTCATACCTGAGCACTTTATCCAGATACACGGTGTTTAAAAATTTAGAGTCAAAACCTGTGAGCATTTGATCTACTACAATCAATAAATCAATTTGTTGTGTAGGTATTTTCTCAATTCGCAAGTAAGGTTTTTTATGAGCAAGTCGTGCGGCAAGGTCTTTTTTAAATTGCGCGTGATTAGCTAAAGTAAAATCCTGACCATAGCGCGCGTTATAGTCCTTAAGGATTTCAATTAACCCGTCTTTTTTAAATGCGGGGCTGCCCGCTGGAGCATCACCAGCATCCCCTGCATAATCACCGCCTTCATCAATACTTGGGTCAAATAGCGCCGTTATTTTTAACGCGGGTGCAGCTAGTTTTAAACGGCGGTAATACTCAATAGCTTCTGGAATACTGCTGGTGGCAAAAATAGCGTGAAACTTACTATTTTGGCTAAGGTGCGTCCAGTTTTCGAGAATATCTTCAACCACTTTTTCTTGATGTTGAGCACGAGTGTATTGCGACTTGGGCAATTCATCTTCTATGCCTTTTTCATATTTGCCGCTGGGTTTTGTGTGGCCTGCCATGGCAACCTTATTCATGTAGTGATTAAACACCTCTTTTTTCTGTGGATCAGCCAATGCTTCACTTTCAGTATTTGCTTTGGCTTTTCCCAGTGCGACGGCTCTTCGTAAATCTTTATCCTTATAAGTCATCACCTTATAGGGGTCGAAACCCAATACGTTTTTATCGCGTATACCATCGGCAATGCTGTAGCGGTGCAATTCGTCGCCGAACACAGAAGCGGTGGTGTTGTGTTTCTTTTGGTTCTCTTCGTGAATGGGCGTACCTGTGAAACCAAAAAAAACCGCTGAAGGAAAAGTCTTTTTTATAATGGTCAGCATTCCGTCTTTGGTGCCTGAGCCGCCAAAGGTGGAGCGATGGGCTTCATCCACAATAAACACAATGCGCTGGTTATTGATGATGGCAATGTCGTGGCTTTGTAAACTCACACCTTCGTTATTTGCATCTTCTTTGATGTTGCTCATTTTTTGAATGGAGGTAACAATCAACGTATTTGCAGGGTCAGTGCTTTTTAGTTTAGTAATTAGTACGCCAGTGTTTTCGGTGGCTTGTACGGTTTCACCTTCAGCAGCGAAGCCTTGGTATTCATGTAGCGATTGCACACCCAACTCGATCCTATCCATTAAAAAAATCACTTTATCAGCATCTTTTGAATGGGCAATTAACTGCGCCGATTTAAAACTGGTCATGGTTTTTCCAGAGCCAGTGGTGTGCCATACATAACCGCCTAGCCGGTCTTTATCAGCCCAGTTGGTTCTGGATACTTTGTATGAAATCGCATTAGCCGCGTAATACTGATAACTACGCATGACTTTTAGCACGCCTTGAGAATGATCTGCCACTGTGTAAAAGCCAATGAGTTGGTGCGCCATGGGTATGGATAAAAAACGCGATGCAATATTTTTCCAATCATCAATTGGCTCGTTATCAAAATTTGCCCAATGAAAGTAAAAATCTTTATTAAATTTGCCATCCTTGCCGGGGTTGGCAAAGTAGACCATCTCTGCTGGTTCCATCGCCACAAATACCTGCACCAATGAAAATAAACCGCTAAATACACCCTCGGCAGAATATTTTTCGATTTGGTTATAGGCACGGCTTACTGGCACACCACTACGCTTGAGTTCTATGTGAATGACCGGCATGCCATTAATGAGCAGTATTACGTCACCACGGCGGTCATTCAGTATGTGGGAGGTTTTGGCATACTTTGGTTGCTGCACAATTTGGTAACGACTTTGCCCAGCGGCTATTTCCTGGCGGTCGTAAATTTTTAGGCTGACTTCTTTGCCTAAATGCAAAGTATCTTTTGGATTGTCGCGGGTAATAGATACCGTTTTGCCGTTAATAAAACCATTCAGTTTTAGCGGTGTTTTTAATTCACGAATTTGTTCCACAATTTGCTGCATTTCGGTTTCGGTTAGCGGCACATCATTCAATCGATCAATATCGCGATTGTTTTGAAATAAAATCCCCGCCCAATTTTTTAATAAATCGGTTTCGGTAGGATTTTTTAATACGTCATCTTCCCAGCCTTTATTTTTTAACTCATTTATCAAGGCGGTTTCAAAGGCAGCTTCGCTGGTAAATGTCATAGCTTCTTTCCCTTACACAAACATTTTTTCCAAGCAGGCTTGCTTGATGTTGTTGAGTTTTTTTATCTGGGATTGGTGTTGGTTTAGCAACGTATCAATTTGCTTGAAGAAATTGCCAATTTTTTTTTGTTCAGTAATATCATTTGGAGTCATCGTGTCCACGGTAGCCAGAGATTTTTGACTTACCCCTTGTGCAGTTCCTCCGCTTGATAATGACGTTAATTTCTTTTGCAACAAAGGAGATCTAAGTGTTACTGCCAAGAAATTTTCTTCAATCAGCTTGGGGTTAACTTCAAAAGCTATAGTTCTTTGACTAAGGATGTATTTTTTATCATCGGGGACTTGGGCTACATTTCCCATGGGAGCTTCTGTTGTAAAAAGCACTTGATTTTTATGTAGTTCATTTCCTGACATCCATTTTTCGTATAACTCTTGATTTCCAAAATTTGCATTCGTATTAAAATCTATAAATCCATTTTTTACATTCAGTGCTGACAGAGCTAAATAGCCTGACTCGCTCCAATCCAGGCCAAGTTTTTTAGGCGTCCGCCCTCTAAAGTCAATTATCTTTTCAAAATTTGAAAGCAGCCTGCGTTCCTTCCATTCCTCACTAAAATCTTCAAATCGAATCTCTGGTACCTTTTCGCCTTGCTTTGTAAACATTTTTTCGAACAGAGCTTTTTTAAGATTTAACAGTTTGTCACGCTTTTGATGATGCTGGGCGATAAGGTTGTCGAGTTGTTGGAAATAACTTCCAATGTTTTGTTGTTCTAACAAACTCGACAAATACATCGTAACTGACTTTATGTTCTCAGCGTTTATGTTAGTGTTTGCAGATTGTTGAACTATTTTTCTTAATTGTCTAAAGAATCTGTCAGACTGGTAAAAGCAACCAAAAAATTCATTTACAACCATCGACTGATTAAAACGGAAATTTATTAAATATGAGCTAAAAATCCCCTCAATGTTTTCATATACGATTCCATATGTACCTACGTTTCCACTTCTAACAAGCAATATATCACCGACTTCTACTTTGAAATCTCTAAAATCTTTTTCCGTCGCATTAATTTTTGGTGCATCTCTTAATATAAGTTTATTATTTGTTAGATCCGTCCCTCTTAATAAATAATATTTTTTTGATGGGTCATAGATTTCGGTGGTGTAATAACCTTGTTTATGGAAGGTTGTAATATCACCGATACTATATTCCTTCCATTCGGCACTAAAATTCCTAAACCGAATCGCGGGTATTTTATTTTCTAAACTCATCTTACTCACCTTGCAAAAACCTCTTAAACTCAGCCAAGCCTTGTTGGTCAAACTCGTTGCCCATAAGGTCGTCAATTAAACCTGTGAGTAATTGTTCGGTGTTTTTAATCTCGTTAGCAATGTCGGCATAAGTAATTGCATATTTATCGGCAAGTGTTTGCACTTGGCGAGTGAGTTGGCGAATAAGGTTCGTGGGTAGTTGGCTTAGCTCGTTGATCAACGGAGTTATCCATTTCAACTCGAGCAAATGTTTGACTTGCTGGTTACTTAAATTTTCAATTGTTGTTTTGGTTTTAATGTGCAGTGCTTCAGAGGCTTCTTTTACTGCTTTTTTCAGTTCTTTATCTTCATTTACGAGCGCATCGACTTTTAATATTTTTGCTTCATAACTTTCATTATCAAATTTTCTCTTTTTCTTGGTTTCGGCTTTTAATTCTTTGGCAGCTTTTGCTACGGCGCTTTTTTCAAAGCCATCGCCGTTCTCATTAATAGTGTCAAAGGACTTTTCTTCTTCTGTGAAAGAGTCAAGCACCGCTTCCAATTCACTGTTAATTTCTGCCAAACGATTTTCTTGTTGCTTTAATGCTTGCAACTCTTTATTTAAAAATGTGGCTTGCACTAATTCAAAAGGTAGTATGTGACCCACCCAACCGTCTTGCACTTCGGTTTCTATACCTTTGACTTTTTTAATGACCATGAAAGAGTCAACTTGTTTGCTTGCGGCAAAGCCTTCGGTTTGCAGCATCTCCAAATCAGCGGAAATGGTTTGCCAGTGGTTGTTAAGCAATTGGTAGGCTTGGTACTTGTCGATTAATATAATTTTATTTAATGCCGTTTTCCCTAAGCGCGTAAAAAGCGCGTTTGCGAGCACGTCTTCCTGTTGAGCGATGTTCACTGCTTTCCATCGCGCAATAAGTTCAGTTTTTAGGTAATCATCAAATCCCTCAAAGGCGTTGCTGTAGGTTTTAGCAAAAGCCTTCACTTTTTTGTGCTGAGTAATTGTGTTTTTAACCTCGTCAGTTGCTATAGCTAATTGCGCATAGTGGCTAGACGTATTTTTAAATAAAGCGTCACGCAATGCAGGAAATGCTTGCCAATAACTGGCAAGCTGGTTGATCTCGCTGACAGGAATGCCGCCGAGCATGGTTGCGTATAAATCCCAGGTTTCAGCGTCCTCTGCGGAATCTACGTACCTTGGAATATTTAAGTTGTACTCATTTTTGCGAAGAATTTCTTTACTGACAAGCTGGGAAAACTTGGGAACACTTGTCCGAGTTATGATGGCATCGACCATCCGTTTTATATCTGAGGCTTGCAGTTTGTTGTTTTTACCGACTTTAATAAAATGTTTTGATGCATCCACCACGAGGACATCAGTTGCTTTGCGCTTTTGGCGCAACACCAAAATAACGGTGGGAATGCCTGTGCCAAAAAAGATATTGGCAGGCAATCCAATAATCGCATCTATGTGGTTTTGCTCAATCAACTGCTTACGTATTGCACCTTCTTCACCGCCACGAAATAGCACGCCGTGGGGCAATACAATAGTCATGATGCCATCGGGTTTTAGGTGGTAAAGGTCGTGCAGCAAGAAAGCAAAATCGGCTTTAGTTTTAGGTGCTAGGCCAAAGCGCGAGTAACGTGGGTCATTTTCTTTATGGGTAGGCTCCCATTGTTGCGAGTAAGGCGGGTTGGAGACCACTGCATCTAAATAAAGTGGGCTATAAGAGCCTATTGAGTCGTTCTCATCAAAGTACGGCCAGTCGTCTTCTAAAGTGTCGCCATTACGTGTGGTGATATTGTCAGGTTTAATTCCCCGCATCACCAAATTCATTCGAGTTAAATTGTACGTATTAACTTTTAACTCTTGTGCAAAATATTTGATGTTGTTTCCATTACCAACATGTTTGGCAACACAGTTTCCGATATTGATAAGTAATGAACCAGAGCCACTGGTGGGGTCGTAAATCTCGATTTTTTCTTTGTGTTTTACATGGTGCGCAACTATCTCAGACATGAGCAATGAGACTTCATGGGGTGTATAAAATTCGCCCGCTTTTTTGCCGGCATTAGCGGCAAATTTTTCTAGAAGGTATTCGTAGATATAACCCAGTACGTCATAGTCTTGTTTACCATCCATAGGGATGGCTTTAATCAAATGAAGCAAATCGCTGATGGCTTTGGTTTGTTTTGCTGCACTTTCACCAAGTTTGCTAAGGCCTGTTTGCAGAGTGTTAAAAATACC
>JANPKH010000464.1:0-2448 GCA_031425935.1 Gammaproteobacteria bacterium
GCAGGGAGATTTTGAAGATCTTTGTCGTGGTCCACATGTACCTTCTACTGGGTTTTTAAAAGCTTTTAAACTTACCAAATTAGCCGGTGCTTATTGGCGAGGTGATTCGAATAATGAGATGTTGCAGCGTGTTTATGGTACCGCTTGGACCGATAAAAAGGCTTTAGCTGATTACTTATTCCGGTTAGAAGAAGCAGAAAAACGAGATCATCGTAAATTAGGTAAGACTTTAGATCTTTTTCATTTTCAGGATATTGCTCCAGGAATGGTGTTTTGGCATCCCAAAGGATGGACTATTTATCAAGAATTAGAACGCTATATGCGCAGCCGCTTAGCTGAGTTTGGCTACCAAGAAATTAAAACACCACAACTAGTCGATAAAGTACTTTGGGAAAAATCAGGTCATTGGGATAATTTTAGAGATGACATGTTTTTTACTGAGACCGATAATCGCAACTATGCGGTAAAGCCTATGAGTTGTCCTTGTCACATTCAAGTGTATAACCATGGGTTAAAAAGTTACCGAGACCTACCTTTAAGAATGTCGGAATTTGGCAATTGCCATCGTTGTGAACCCTCAGGTTCTTTGCATGGTTTAATGCGCGTGCGAAATATGGTGCAAGATGATGGTCATATTTTTTGTACTGAAAATCAAATTCAATCAGAAGTGGCCATGATCTTAGAATTGGTGCAATCAGTTTATGCTGATTTGGGTTTTAATGAAATTAAATACCGATTGGCTTTGCGTCCGGATAAACGTGTAGGCTCAGATGATGTCTGGGATAAAGCAGAAGGCGCTTTAAAACAGGCCATGCAGGGTCGAGATATTGACTGGGTTGATGCACCAGGTGAGGGTGCATTTTACGGTCCTAAAATAGAGTGCTCTTTATCTGATTGTTTGGGTAGAATTTGGCAATGTGGTACCATACAAGTTGATTTTTCCATGCCAGATCGTTTAGAGGCTAGTTACATTGCTGAAGACGGCAGTAAACAAGTGCCTGTGATGGTTCATCGTGCAATTCTTGGTTCTTTTGAGCGATTTATGGGGATTTTGATAGAACATTATGCTGGCAAATTACCGCTATGGTTATCCCCAGTACAAGCTGTAGTACTCACAATTAGTGAGAAACAGAATGAATATGCGGAAAAAGTGAATCAAATTTTGAAAAAAAGAGGCATTCGTGCAAACTTTGACTTGAGAAATGAGAAAATTGGCTTTAAAATCCGCGAACATACTTTACAAAAAGTACCCTATTTATTAGTTATAGGCGACAAAGAAGTCGAAACAGGTCAAGTAGCTGTGCGTTCACGCGAAGGTGTGGACCTAGGCGTGATGACAATAGATACAATTTGTGATACCTTGGCGCAAGAAATTGTCCGCAAAGGGTCAATATAGATAACAAGCTGGAGGAATAAACCATTAGTGCACCAACTAAGCGTGAAACTGATCGCGCACGAATTAATGAACAGATTAATGTACCTGAGGTACGCTTAATTGATGTCGATGGTAATCAGGCAGGAATTGTTTCCACACGTGAAGCCCTACGTGCAGCTGAAGAAGGTGGTTTGGATTTGGTGGAAATATCACCAACAGCCAAGCCTCCAGTATGCCGCATTATGGATTACGGCAAGTTTCTCTTTGAACTGAGTAAAAAACAAGCTGAAGCGAAGAAAAAGCAAAAGCAAATTCAGGTCAAAGAATTAAAATTCCGTCCAACGACGGAAGATGGAGATTACCAGGTCAAGCTACGCAACCTGGTCCGTTTCCTAAATCATGGTGATAAAGTCAAAGTTACGCTGCGTTTTCGTGGTCGTGAAATGGCGCATCAGGACCTTGGTATGAAAATTCTAGAGCGTATACAGATTGATACAGCCGAAGTTGCGGTTGTAGAACAACATGCAAAGCGCGAAGGAAGACAATTACTGATGGTGTTATCACCCAAAAAAACTAAGTAGTTGAACAAATGCGGAGTATATTATGCCAAAGTTAAAGTCACATCGCGGAGCAGCTAAACGCTTCCGTAAGACAGCAAGTGGTGCGATTAAACGTCGTGGCGCTTATAGGAATCATATCCTCACCAAAAAATCTACGAAGCAAAAACGTCATTTGCGCGTAGGTTCCTGTACTTTGAAGCCGTGCGATGCACGTTTGGCTTCACGTATGTTGCACGGTAGTTAAGGGGAGGATTGAAAAATGCCAAGAGTTAAACGTGGTGTGACAGCGAAAGCGCGTCACAAGAAAATATTAGATCAAGCAAAAGGTTATTATGGTGCTCGTAGCCGGACCTATCGCGTTGCAAAACAAGCCGTTATTAAAGCTGGCCAATATGCATATCGTGATAGACGTCAGAAAAAACGACAGTTCCGTGCTCTATGGATAGTGCGTATTAATGCTCAAGCTCGTGAATGCGGTTTGTCTTATAGCCGTTTGATTGATGGTTTGAAAAA
>JANPKH010000465.1:0-1584 GCA_031425935.1 Gammaproteobacteria bacterium
CCATCACGCTGTCAGGCTCGATCCGGGCCATCAGGCGATCCAGACGATGACGGCGGTGAAGACGGCAAGGAAGAGAAGGACCACGGTCGCCACCATCCCGCCGATGCGGGCGTCGGACTTGGGCGGCTTGCGGTCGGGGTCTTGGGTCATGGGGTGCCTCCGTTCGGTTCCCTTTGGATACCTTGGCGCCCATCCGTTGCCCAGTGCAGCGCACGTCTGGTCGTCTGATCGTCGAGGCCGATGAAAGATCTGGTGGTCCCTTCGAAACTGAGGCAACCAGACGGTCCGGGCTTCGCCGGATGTAGCCGCAGATAGATGTAGTGGTGCGCTTTCGGGCTAGGCTTATCGACAAAGAGCGCGCGCCTGTCGGTCAGGCCATAGGCCAGCGTCCATGGTCGGAAACGCGCGTTCCACGCTTTCCAAAAGGCCAACAGCATGGAGCCCGCCATAAATGCGATGCTGGGCCAGACGATGTAGGCAAAGACGTTGCATCGGCCCGATGGCTCGGGCCCGCAATACTCTTCTACGGTTTGGTTCCAAGGGGCCAGAAAGATAAACACAAGTACTCCGACTATCTGGATAGCCCCTTCGTGAAGATGTCGCTTTGCCGTTTTCGCACTGCTAGTTCTTGCCGCCCAAAGCAATATCTCATCATCGCGTAGGAGACGGACAAATAACTCAGGCGGCGGCTGCGGCGAAGATCGCTCCCAGCAGTCCAGGAGGTCCGGCTCCCTCATGGCCCGCTCACGCCATCATCCCCACGATCTTCCGGCCCCGTTCCGCCCGCAGGTTCCGCGCCAGAAGGTCCATGCAGGCCATCCGCACCGCGACGCCCATCTCCACCTGATCCTGGATCACAGAACGGTTGATGTCGTCGGCCAGATCGCCGTCGATCTCCACCCCCCGGTTCATCGGGCCGGGGTGCATGACGATGGCGTCTGGCGCGGCGAAGGCCAGCTTCTCGGCGTCGAGCCCGTAGCGGTGATAATACTCCCGCTCTGAGGGGATGAAGCCCCCGTCCATCCGCTCCTTCTGCAGGCGCAGCATCATCACCACATCCGCCCCACGCAGCCCCTCGCGCATGTCGTCGAAAAGCTCACACCCGAAGTCCTCCACCCCCGCGGGCATCAGCGTCGGCGGGGCGATCAGGCGCAGGCGGTTCTCCATCTTCCCCAAGAGGATCAGGTTCGACCGCGCCACCCGGGAATGGGCGATGTCGCCGCAGATCGCAATCGTCAGGCGCTGTAGCCGCCCCTTCGCCCGGCGGATCGTCAGCGCGTCCAGCAAGGCCTGCGTCGGATGCTCATGCCGCCCGTCGCCCGCGTTCAACACCGCGCAATCCACCTTCTGCGCCAGAAGATTGACCGCGCCCGATGACCCATGCCGCACCACCAGCAGGTCCGGGTGCATCGCGTTCAGCGTCATCGCGGTGTCCATCAGGGTCTCGCCCTTCTTCACCGACGAATTGGCGACCGACATGTTCATCACATCCGCGCCCAGCCGCTTGCCGGCCAGTTCGAATGAGGACTGCGTGCGGGTGGAGTTCTCGAAGAAGAGGTTGATCTGCGTCATCCCCGCCAGCGT
>JANPKH010000466.1:0-9570 GCA_031425935.1 Gammaproteobacteria bacterium
TGTATATATACGATATGTACAGTATACACGGATATACACAGTAGGCAAGCGTGCATAGCTTCTAACTTTTTCCAGTAGTAGAATAAGCGTCACTCCATTTGCTGTTGATACCTACCCATGATTCCTCGTATTGATC
This sequence comes from Gammaproteobacteria bacterium, assembly GCA_031425935.1. Classification (GTDB taxonomy): domain Bacteria; phylum Pseudomonadota; class Gammaproteobacteria; order Pseudomonadales; family Cellvibrionaceae; genus Cellvibrio. Next base: position 137 of record JANPKH010000466.1, read on the forward strand.
AAACATCTCCCGTTCAAGCTTTGTATTTGTCATTTATTAACAAATTACGTGAGGATGGTTTTAGTGGGGACCTCAACCCGGATTACGCCAACCGTACGGTATTGGCCACGGACAATTCCATTTATCAAGTGCTGCCCCAAGGGGTGATTTACCCTAAACACATCGCAGATTTGCAAGCTGTTATTAAGCTAAGCCAGCGCCCTGAATTTAGTACCATTGTGCTCAGCCCGCGCGGCGGCGGCACCGGCACAAATGGCCAATCGCTCACTGATGGATTGGTGGTGGACACTTCCAAATACATGAATAAGATTTTGGAAATTAATGTCGGGGAGCGTTGGGCACGCGTGCAATGCGGCGTAGTAAAAGATCAACTAAACGCTGCAATTAAACCTTATGGTTTATTTTTTGCGCCGGAACTTTCCACCAGTAACCGGGCAACAATTGGGGGCATGATAAATACGGATGCCTCTGGCCAAGGTTCATGCCGTTACGGCAAAACGCGCGATCACGTACTTGAATTACGCTCAGTATTTCTTGATGGCAGCGAATGGGTTTCTGGCCCAATTAATGATCTTAAATTAGCAACCAACAGTGCGCGCGATGATCGCATCGGTTCAGTGCATCGTTTGGTAGACGAAATTCAACGCAATCATGCGGATTTAATTGCTGAAAAATTTCCAAAGCTCAATCGCTGCTTAACGGGTTATGACCTCGCGCACATTCGCGACGAACAACATCGCTTTAATCTCAACAATATTTTATGCGGCAGTGAAGGTACCTTAGCATTTATTGTTGAGGCTAAAATTAATTTATTGCCTACGCCAAAATACGCAGCCCTTATTAATGTGAACTATCGCGACTTTAACGCCGCGCTGCGTGATGCAACTGAATTAATGGCAGCAGAACCAACTTCAATTGAAACGGTGGATTCAACCGTACTCAATTTGGCGATGAAAGATATTGTGTGGCACAGCGTCGCCGAATTTTTTCCACCATCACCCAATGGTGAAATAATTCAGGGAATAAATTTAGTAGAGTTTACCGCGGACGATGAAGCTGAATTGCGCGCTGCCATTAAAAATCTTACGGATAAATTAGACACCGCAGCACAACAAACAACTCATGGCCGAATTGGCTACAGCGTGGCTTGGGGTAATGACTCCGTAAATAAAATTTGGGGCATGCGCAAAAAATCTGTCGGCTTACTCGGTAATGTCGAAGGCGAAATTCGCCCTATTCCCTTTGTCGAAGATACTGCAGTACCGCCCGAGAACCTTGCCGATTATATTCTGGAATTTCGCCAGATTTTAGATGCACACAATTTAAAATATGGCATGTTCGGACATGTGGACGCAGGTGTATTGCATGTGCGCCCAGCAATTGATATGAAGGACCCAGAACAAGAAAAACTTGTGCGCATTATTAGTGACAAAGTAGCAGCACTTACACAAAAATATAATGGCCTCTTGTGGGGTGAGCACGGGAAAGGCGTTCGCTCTGAATATGCTCCAACATTTTTTGGTGAGCTCTACCCGCAATTACAACGCATTAAAGCCTGCTTTGATCCACACAATCAATTAAACCCAGGCAAAATTGCAACGCCATCAAGCGATATTGAATTATTGAAAATAGATGGCGTGGCAACTCGCGGGCAGAGCAACCGAAAAATTCCGGTGCAAGTGTGGGAAGGTTACAGTGAAGGCATGCATTGCAACGGCAATGGATTATGCTACAACTGGAACCCCAATGATGCTATGTGCCCGTCGTGGAAAGTTACTCGCCAACGCGTACATTCGCCGCAAGGCCGTGCATCGTTAATGCGTGAATGGCTGAAACAAATGAGCGAGCGCGGAATCAATCCCATCAAAGAAAGTGCTGCGCTAAAACACACCAGATTTTTATTCACCTTGCCCTCGCGTATTGTTAATACACTGGGTAAACGCGGTGGTAATTATGATTTTTCACATGAAGTGCATCAATCCATGATGGGCTGCCTTGCCTGCAAATCTTGCGCAGGCCAATGTCCTATTAAAGTAGATGTGCCAGAATTTCGCAGTAAATTTTTAGAGTTATATTACAGCCGTTATCTGCGTCCGCTAAAAGATTATTTTATTGGCGGTTTGGAATTTATGATTCCAGCGCTGGCCCGTGCGCCCTGGCTTTATAACGCTTTAATGAGACCACGCATTATTCAAACAGTGATGAAAAATATTGTCGGCATGGTAGATAGCCCCTTGCTGACAGGAATTAATTTAACCAGTGAATTACACAAATTAAATATTCCTTTCGCAACGCTGGAAAATATTGCGCAGTTAACTCCTACGCAAAAACAAACCGCAGTCATTTTTGTGCAAGATGCTTTCACCAGTTATTTTGAAACACCTGTCGTTATTGATTCATTAAAAATGCTGCAATTATTAGGCTTTAGACCGTTACTTGCACCCTACAAACCTAATGGGAAACCATTACACGTGCATGGATTTTTAAAAGCTTTTGCTAAAGCCGCTAATATTAATGCAACCTTACTGAATGGATTAGCCGCGTCCGGCATTCCCTTAATAGGATTAGACCCAGCCATGACACTCGCCTATCGCGGCGAATATAAAAAAATATTAGGCGATAAGGCGCCCAATGTTTTACTCATTCAAGAATGGTTAGTAACGCAAAAAGAAATACTCAGCAAACATGCCGAAAATTTTAGCCGTGCTGAATATTCACTGCTGGCACACTGCACCGAAAAAACAAACGCCGTGAGCTCAGTAAAAGATTGGCAAACAGTGTTTGCACAACTGAGCCAAAATTTAAAAGTTATCGAAACAGGTTGTTGTGGAATGTCGGGCACTTATGGTCACGAAACGGCAAATGTAGAAAATTCAAAAAAACTTTATCAAATGTCCTGGCAACAAGTTGTTAATGATCCCAAAAATCAAGGCACCTTAACTGCAACGGGATACTCTTGTCGCAGCCAAACTAAACGTGTTGATAATGTAACCCTACCGCATCCATTGCAAATATTGTTAACCCAATATCAGCCTAAATGAAAATTGAAAAAGCCCTGGCAAGCCAGGGCTATTGTATTTTTCTGCATACCATTATTTTGACCGTTTTAAAACAATAAGCGCCGGCTGCATTTGTGTTTGGTTAATACTTACCAACTCCCAGCCGTCTCGCCCTAATTCATTCAGCTCCCGCTCTAACTCCACAGCATTTACAGCTCCCGTAAAAAATGAGCGTTTAGTATATTGAAGCGTTTTATATTCCCAGCGCATAATTTTACCCTGAATCAACAATTTAATTATTCACCGACTCATCATCATTGTCGGCATCAACAAGCTCAACATCAGTAACTACTTTTTGCACCAGTTTCACACGCCCACTTTTAACCAAAGCTTCACGCAGCACGTATTCAATTTGTGCGTTTAAGCTGCGCAAATCATCGTCAGCCCAGCGTTGTAACGCAGCTAGTACTTGTTCATTTATGCGCAATGGGTAGGCTTTTTTAGACACTAGTATTACTCAGTTTTAAATTAATAAATTGAACCTGTATTTATCACGGGCTTCACCTGATGATCGCCACAAAGCACAACTAACAAATTACTCACCATCGCTGCTTTACGCTCCACATCTAGTTCAATTGTGCCCTGCTCTGCCAATTGAGTTATGGCGTCAGATACCATTCCTACTGCACCTTGAACTATAATTCTGCGCGCAGCTAAAATTGCGTTAGCTTGTTGGCGTTGCAGCATAGCTTGCGCAATTTCGGGCGAATACGCCAAATGACTTAGACGTGTTTCCATCACTTCCACGCCAGCTTTTTGTAGCCTGTCCTGCACTTCTACTTTAAGTTTTTTAGCAATTGCATTTGAATCACTACGAAGAGATAAGCGATCATCTTCTGCATCATGCTCATAGGGGTAACTTGTTGCTAGATTACGCAATGCCGCTTCACTTTGAATGGTCACATAGTTTTCATAGTTATCTACTTCAAATACGGCTTCTGCGGTATCAACAACGCGCCACACAATAACCGCCGCAATTTCAATGGGATTACCGTTAGCGTCGTTTACTTTTAAGCGACCACTTTCAAAATTACGAACGCGTAAACTAATCATCTTCTTTGAATAAAACGGGTTGGCCCAACGCAAACCCGTATTGCGATCGGTACCAATGTATTGCCCAAACAATTGGATAACTTTTCCTTGGTTTGGGTTCACCAAATAAAAACCCCACCAACATATTAATAAAACCGCCCCAACCACTATATCCACTAACACATACAAGGGAGCCAAATTAAATAACCCAAATATGGTTGCAGCCTGAGCCACCAACAAAACCACTACGATTAGATAACCAGAAGTACCTTTAAAATCAATTTCTTGGTTCATTTATTACTCCTTAAGGATGAAGAGATCGAACGATGAGACAACTCAACATTATGATATCATTTAGATATCACAATAGAGCAAAAATTAGAAACTGTAAAGAGAATAACCCTTTCAAGTATAAAAATGTCTCAGTATGATCCGCCGCTAGTTACGACGAGACAACCCATCGTCACCTTTCATATTTATTACACATAGCCCAAAGAGGACGATATCAATGAATTTAAAATCACTACTAATGGTGACTATATGCGGGTATTTATTGGTAGCTTGCGAGTCTGCTAGCGTTGCGAAGGGTAAAAACATATCTGAAGAACAACTTCTGCGGAAAGAATATGTGAGTAGTGTTGATAAAACCCAACACCAATATTTTGTTTATTTACCGCGAGGCTATCAGGACGACCCCACTAAAAAATGGCCGATAATGTTATTTCTACATGGCAATGGCGAGCGCGGAAACGGCAGAGATGATTTAGATTTTGTTTTGTCACATGGCCCGCTGTACGAAGCCTGGATTCAGAAAAAAGATTTGCCATTTATTATTATTTCTCCGCAATTACCTATGTTCGGCATGGACAAAAAAGGCATTGCTTATATCGATAATCGTACACGTGCACAAATACCCCAGCGTTTACTAGATGGTGTTCCAGCGCGCGATCCTTTTTTCAAAACTAAGGGGCCAATGCAACCCGCACCTTTAGTTACAGATATGAAAAATATTCCGCCGCTTCTGCCCGAAGGGTGGGAAATGGTAGAGCAAGATTTATTAAAAATATTAACAAATGTTCAACAAGATTATCGTGGCGATGCCACTCGCATTTATTTGACGGGCGCAAGTTACGGTGGGTTTGGCACTTGGTATATCGCTAGCAAGCATCCCAAATTATTCGCTGCTATAGGGCCAGTGGTCGGCTGGGGTCATCCTGATTTAATGGCTCCTATCGCAGCGCATAAAATTCCTGTATGGGCATTTGCGGGTGGGCGTGACACATCTGTAGACAAAAAATTCTTTTATGCCGGTATGAATAAACTAGAGGAGCTGGGTCATTCAAATATACGATTTACCATTGAAGAAGATATGGGGCATGACACTTGGAAACGGGTATATGCAGGGGATGATTTGTACCAATGGTTTTTGACGCACACTAAAAAAACAATAATGAAATTAGACTAGCTTTTCTGTTTTGAAAAGACAGCCCGGGCGATGCAAATGTGAATTATCAGTTTTCCCAAATCTGTATTACACATTAGCATCGCTTTAGAGAACTTAATGTGTAGGTGGCTTGATGACGCGTTGCATCAGTAAATCGGTGTACGCGATGCCTATCGCTGATGCAATAAACGCCATGTGAATAATGGTTTGCCACATAACCCCAGTCTCGGTGATATGCGCGTCCGCCGCCCCCATGTTACCCGCCTCAATAAAGGTTTTAAGTAGATGGATAGAGGATATCCCGATAATTGCCATAGCTAATTTTACTTTCAGTACTGTGGCATTTACATGGCTTAACCATTCGGGCTGATCCGGATGGCCGTTTAAATTTAAGCGCGATACAAAAGTCTCATAACCGCCCACAATAACCATGACCAATAAGTTAGAAATCATGACCACATCAATTAGACCCAGCACACTGAGCATGACTGTCTGCTCGTTAAAATTAGCGGCGTCGGTAATTAAGTGAATAAGCTCTTTAATAAAAAGTACAACATAAACACATTGCGCGACAATCAATCCCAAATAAAGGGGGAGCTGCAGCCAGCGGGAGTTGAAAATTAACTTGGGGATAAACCCAGTTTTTGTTGTTGATGGTTCTAACATGGACTATTCCTGTACAGTACAAAATGCTGGCTATAGTAGCGGCTTATTGAGCGATTTACTATCCACTACTTATCCCCCATGTCGCATAGCTAATTACATAGCTAATGATTCTGACAACTGAACATTTTTTCTTAAGTCTTTGCACGAAGTAGCGAGCGATGAATGGCAAGGCATTTTGACATTTGTCACTTTTAGCTCATGACTTTCATAGGTGGATTATCATTATCCTAATAGAGGATAATATATACAACAGAACCACAAACCACTTATCCCATATTAGGCATTGACGTATCGAGGCCCCCAATGAAAACTTGCGGCTCACCACTCTTTTTAGAGCGCCCGTGGATTTGGCTTATTTTTAGTCTGTATTTTTTTGTGCCCATGTTTTATATGGAAAAAAATATTCTTCAGTATTTATTTCTAATTGTTGCTTACCTCGGTTTTGTTGTTTTGTATGTGCGCGCAACTAAAACTAAAACTAGTCTTGTCTGGAAGCCGATATTAGGAATTACCTGTATAGCTTTTATGGTTACACCTATATCGCCTGGGTCAAGTTCAATTTTTCCCTACGTGGGATTTTTGATTGGCTTTAGTTACACCACCCGCGTCTACGCCTTATTGCTTAGCAGTATGATTATTGGAATTATTGGTTTGCATTTTTATTTTCTATATCCTATTCCTTATTTTGCCTTACCGGCTATTACAGGAATCGTGGCAATTAGTTTATGGGGGTATATTGAACGGCTGAGTATGGGCGCCAAGATGCGCTGGCTGCAAAGCCGACAAGAAATACAACAACTGGCAGTGATTGCCGAACGTGAACGTATTGCTCGCGACTTACATGATATTTTAGGTCATACCCTCTCATCTATAGCATTAAAAGCCGAACTTGCTGAGAAATTACTTAAGCAAGAAAAAATGCAAGAAGTACAACAACATTTATCTGATTTACATCACATTGCACGCGAAAGCTTAAGCCTTGTTCGCCAAACTGTTTCCGGCTACAAACATCGTGGATTGTCTGGTGAAGTAATTCAACTGTGCGATAAGCTGCGACAAAATGGATTTTCTGTTGATCTTAATGGCGAAATTCCCACACTTACTGCACGCGCAGAAACTGCTTTGATTTTGGCTTTAACTGAACTCACTACAAATGTTTTGCGGCACAGTAAAGGGAATCATTGCCAACTTTCTTTCAATGTATCAGACGAGAATATTATTATAAGTTTACATGACAATGGCAGCATTAAATCTATCACACCCGGCAACGGTTTAAACGGGATTCAAGAGCGGTTACATGCACTCGCGGGCGACATTAGTGCACAAATTTCTAATGGCTGCCGATTTGATATTACATTGCCCGCTCATGAATTAACTCAGGCCACCTAAAATGAAAATTTTGTTAGCAGAAGATCAAGCCATGGTGCGTGGCGCGCTTGCTGCTTTGCTCGGCATGGAACCTAATTTTGATATTACTCAAGCAGAAGATGGCGATAAAGCTTGGCTGTTATTAAAACAAAATAGCTATGACATTTTGTTAACGGACATTGAGATGCCTGGGCGTTCTGGATTGGAATTAGCGCAATGGTTAATTCAACAAAAATCAACCACTAAGATAATTATCATTACTACTTTTGGTCGCTCTGGCTATATTCGTCGTGCGATTGATATGGGCGTTTCTGGTTTTCTATTAAAAGACGCGCCATCTGAGCAACTCATCTCGGCAATTTATCGCATTATGGATGGCAAACGTGTCATTGATGGCGAACTCGCAATGATGGCTTTGGGAGAAACTGACCCACTTAATGATAAAGAGCGGCGTGCATTGCGCCTTGCATCAGACGGAAAAACAACCGCTGAAATTGCAAGTACCTTACATTTATCCGAAGGAACCGTTCGCAACTATTTATCGGAAGCCATTTCAAAATTAAATGCTGCCAACCGAGTGGACGCCGCGCGTATTGCGCGGCAAAAAGGTTGGATTTAGTTGGCTATTATTAGAAGTTGGTTATTAAACGTGGATATTTCGTAACATTCTTACCGACAAGTACTAATAAGATAGCGGGATTACAGGTGCTTTATTGCATTGTTGCTTATGGGCATCTACATACGGAGATTTTAAACAAATTACTTTGCGTGAATCCAAGCGTAATGATGCAAAATCATATGGATGATATTCCTTAAAAAGCTTAACAAGTTCGCCACTTTGTTGCATTTTTTCAAGCCCTAATTGCAAACGCATCGCGAGCTTGGGCTCCGTTTTGCTAACATGTAAATAAATTGGATATTCATAATAAATAAGCAACTTGTCCTCTATCGCCAAAAAAGGATAGCGCGATTTTTTTTCATGCTGGATTAAAAAAACTTCATCAACTCCCAAGGCAATGCAATCAAACCGCTTAAATCCCAACATATCAAACAGACTAGAAAAATTAGGGCTTAAAATCGGATTAATATTATTGTGATGATATATAGCCACGTCATCCCAGTTACTTCCTTGTCCTATTTTTATAGAGCTAAGTGCGCCGGATTTTAATATTTCATCAAACTTAACGGACGCATTCTTATTAATAAGACAAACGCGAAAGCCTAATAGGCCATGCATTATATCAATAGGTATTGGTATCACATTCGCTTTGGCAACAGCGGTACCCGGCGACACCCATGCAAGATTGACAAGTTTGCCTTCACTAATTAAGGTGGCCCAGCGTTGCTGCCCTGTATCAAACCCTTGATAGGGTATATTTTGGTAATCGCCAAACTCCTTACGAGTAAGCTCCATGGCACGATGGATAAGTTCAAATTTGTATATTTGTAGATCATGCCGTTCCTCCGGATCCCTATAACGAACGACCATTTTACTTTCATTGGCATTGGCAAGCGAATTTGCGCCATCTTTCTCCAGCGCAAAAGATGGTTGGGTTGAAATAAACAATATGGCTATTCCCCATAAAGAAAATAGCAGCCTAGAGGAAATACTTAATCCAGATAAAGTTGACTTCATTGATTCCTATACGGAAATGCCTTGCAAGTTAATTAGTATATTTTGCCAACAATGACCTAAAGCTTAAGCCACCAAAAACGTAAGTCAAGCATGCGGCGCTCTATCTACATTATCTTTTTGGTACACTGCGTCCTTTGTTGCGCGTGTCCTTGCATCTTCAGAATAAGCAGTTAAAACCTGCATAAAAATCGATAACATCGCAGGAAAGCGAGTTGCCAGTACACTCATT
>JANPKH010000467.1:0-2633 GCA_031425935.1 Gammaproteobacteria bacterium
TGCCGCTTAGGAGGCGGCCGCTCTATCCAACTGAGCTACCGGAGCAAGGATCGGTGTTGAATGAGCGCGCATTGTAGGGAATATTGAGCCATAAACCAAGAAGTAGCGGGAGATTAAAGCTGGATTTAGTTTTATTAATTCACGCTTTAACCATGGTGTGCGAACTACTTTGATTGGTTGTGGCGCCTTTTTGAGTGTAAAGCGATGGCATGGCGACTTGCCCACGAATTAGGTTCAGTAAATGCGTGAGGGTTTGCTTGGAGCGGTTAATCATCCGGCCATTAATTTCATTTTCTTTTTGGCATTCAATAAAGTCGGCAGTGAGTGCTTGCCATTGCGTAATTAATGTAAGAGTTGAGGGAGTGCGCATTAAAAGTTGTTCCCAACCAGCGAGCGTGGTTTCTAAGCCAGCCGAGTGAAGTAGTTGCTCGCGCTGCTTGGCGTTAACAGTAAGCGTTTCAAGAACCTGATCCTTTTGCATAACAATTTCTTGAAGCCCTTCGTGCTTGCGCTGTTCCATAAGTTCGCGTTCAAGTAAAAGTAAATTTTTCAATTGAGTAACTGCGGTTGCATCCTGAGTGTACATATTGCGCAAATAGTTTATGTCTAACTCGGGAGGATTGAGCGGTTTGGTATTAAATGGCTGAGACATAGCAACCTCATTAAATTGAATAGGGGCTGTTGTTGGGGAAACAGCCGGAATGACACGAATGGATTAGCCCAATAATTCGTCCTGCCTGAGCATATTTTCAGCAATGCGCTCAGGGTTAAATTCAAAGCGACCCTCGGCGATAGCCTGCTTAATGGATGCTACTCGCTCTAAATTCACATCGGGTAACGAGTTAATCTTTGCCTGCAAGCGGGAAAGATTTTGTGCTTCCGAGCTGAGAACCACATTATCTTTGCTGCTGGGTGCAACGGTTTCAGTTGCTGCAGTTTGAGTTTTGGCATTATTGGTAGTTACCGGCGCTGCTTTGCGACTAGGAGCGCTGCCAGATGAATTGATGTTGTTTGTATCTATGACCATGATGTCGTTCCCCAACGATTGCTATGTGTTTGAGGAAGTGATGAAAAATACGTCCTCATTGAGTTGTCGGCCAACCGCCGAGAAACTTTAGCAATGATTTTCAGTGTGTGATATTTAATTCTTTGAGTCTTCATACGTCTTCCGTTGTTTACCGATACATTACCGCTCTTAGATTACTGCTTTTAAATAACTGCTTTTAAATAACCGCTTTCAGATAACCGTTATATAACTACCTGGAAATTAGTTACAACATACTTTGAACCTTGCCAGGACCAATGACTTTTGCACTGAGAATTCGTGCGGATTGGTTGTTTTTAACCCTGATCTGTTGCCCGATGCGGCCGTTAGTAATGGCGGTACCGGTAGTTACTACTCGTATGCTGCCGGCCAAAGCCTCGACGCTCACTTCATCCCCACGTTTTATTGCTAATTGTGTATCCAGGGCTGATTCGCGGAATGCATCGCCTTTATTGACGGGATATTTCAGCTCTTTGCCAATGATATCCTCCGGCTTGCTGCTATAACCTTGGCGATATTGGCTTACGTCTAACACTTCAACATCTACATCTTCAGTATTAATGAGTTCGCCCCGTTGTAAATTTCGGCTAGCTACTGCCATGGGGCGGAAAACTATTGCCTGTGCCGGTACTAAAATTGTCCATTGTGCTGTGCCGCGGCAAGCTACTTGAACATTGATATTGCCGCCGTTATTGCTGGGGTCTTGCAAATTAAGTGCAAGTGGTTGGTCGCACTGCGCTAAGTGCATGCGGGAATCCAACATACCTACTTTTATATTCACTTTGGTAGCGTTAGTACTGCGATATTCATCCGTCAAAAATTGGGCGATATTTTGGCGTAGCTGTTGAATGTCCACTATTTCGAACTGCGCCTCTACGCCGCTTGGGCTCACACTAAATATGATCAATGCAAGGTTGCCTAAGCTTTTAATAATGTCTTGGCGTAAGTTATCGCCAAAAGAAAAGAAAACTCTATTAAAACTACGAAGTTTCATATTTTGTCCTATCCTCTTAAAAGTAATGAAGAAAGTAGCTAATTAATTCTGCTACTGACTATCTATTAAAGAGTGACGGTTTTCAGTCGTTGAGGTCGCTGTAAAGGCTGTTACTAACAATGAAAGCAAGGACTGTGCCGCCTACTTTCTTTGTTGTAATTGTTTTGATGGATGGGGCAACGAATTAAAACGTTTAATCTAAAGAGGTGCTGGCATGGCCGGTGTATTGGATAGCGTCAACCAACGCACTCAGTTGGTTGGGCAAAACAGATTAGAGCTTTTGTTGTTTCGCCTGGGCGGGCAGCAGATGTATGGCATTAATGTTTTTAAGGTAAAGGAAGTACTGCAGTGCCCATCGTTAAATGCCATTCCGGGGCGCAATAGAATAGTACGTGGTGTGGCACATATTCGTGGCGGCACTATACCGATTATGGATATGAATCTAGCGATTGGCCGAAAAGAGTTACCTGATATAGAAAGCTGTTTCGTTATCATCACCGAATACAATCGAACTGCGCAGGGATTCCTGGTGCGTTCTGTTGAACGTATCGTAAATATGAATTGGGGCGACATTCATCCACCACCCAAAGGTGC
>JANPKH010000468.1:0-1811 GCA_031425935.1 Gammaproteobacteria bacterium
GCCAGCGCATCGCCCACTTCATGGCCATACCCAGTGACGATGTTGATGGCCCCCGCGGGGAAACCTACCTCAGCCGCCAGTTGCGCCACGCGCAGCAAAGACAGGCAGGCGTCTTCTGCTGGCGTGACCACACACACATTGCCGGCCGCCAGCGCGCCACCCACGCTGCGGCCAAAGATCTGCATCGGGTAGTTCCACGGAATGATGTGGCCAGTGACGCCGTGCGGCTCACGCCAGGTCATCACGCTGTAGCCGTCGAGGTAGGGCAGGGTCTCGCCATGCAACTTGTCGCAAGCACCAGCGTAAAACTCGAAGTAACGCGCCAGCGCGGCGGCATCTGCCTTGGCCTGTTTGGTGGGTTTGCCGCAATCGCGCTGCTCGATGGCTGCGAGCTCGTCGGCGTGTTCAGTGATCTTTTGCGACAGGCGCATCAGCAGGCGGCCGCGCTCGGCGGCGGTCAGCTTGCACCAGACCGTGTCCAGGCAGTCCTGCGCGGCGCGGACGGCGGTGTCGATGTCGTACGCATTGCTGCGCTGGATTTCGTCAAAAGGCTGGCCGTCGGACGGGTCCACCACCGGAATGGTTTTGCCTGAAGAAGAACGAACCGGAGCGTTGGCAATGTAGTTGAGCTGCATGTCTTTATTGTCGCAAGGACGGTGCGGGCGGGGCGGCGCCTGGCGGCGCACTTGCCGCCAGCGGGTTCAGCCTCATTTTTGCCGATGTCTACTTTTTGTCGCGATTTTGCGGAAGTTCCCTGACCGCTGCGAGCATTTTTTCAACATGTTTGAACGGGTTCAGGCTTTGGTAGTAGTTGGCGACCTGGCCGTTGGGGGCAATCACATAGGAAATGCGGTTGGCATACTCAGGCCGGGTCTGCATCAGGGCGTCGAATGACTTGCTGATGGCCCGGGTTTCGTCCGAAGCGACCGGGAACTTGCCCTGACAGGACTGGTTTGAAAACTTGGACAAGGTATCGAGGTCGTCGGTGGAGATGCCGATAACGGTCGCACCCAGCGCGGCAAATTGCTCAATCGCTTCGGCAAAGGCGTGTGCCTCGATCGAACAGCCCGTGGAAAAGGCAGCTGGAAAAAAATAAACCACCACCGGCCCTTTGGCCAGTGCGTTGGCCAGCGAATAGGTAAACGTTTTTCCGGCCAGTGCCGCCGGCGCGCTGAATTTGGGTACTGTGGCGCCAATATCCAGAGCAGCCCGCGCCGGGACAACAGTCGCGAAAGCGAGCATCATCAGCCCTGTCCTAATCATCCTTGTTGCAAGCAGCTTCATGTATTCAGCCAAAAAATGATGATGCCCATCTTATTCCAGCGTGCTGGCCCATGTGCATGCCGCTATTTTGTCCTTGTCTGCCTGACTTTTTTCATGGCGGCTTGCGGCAGCCTGCCTGCGGTCAAGCAGATGGAGGCGACCAGGTCGTTGCCGCCTGACGCGTCGAGCCCGCTGGCCAGGGTTGTTGGCGACTCCACCCCGCCAGAAGAGCACTCGGGCTTTCGCCTCTTGCCTTTAGGGGTGTATTCGCTTGATGCACGGCTGGAACTTGCGCGTCGCGCCAAGCACAGCCTGGACGTGCAGTACTACGTCGTCCAGAACGACGGGGCAGGGCGGCTGTTGCTGCGTACGCTCAAGGAGGCCGCGCAGCGGGGCGTCCGCGTCCGACTGCTGGTTGACGATCTCTATACAGCCGGCACAGAGCAGTTGTTACTGGCCCTGTCGACAACCCCGAACATCGAAGTGCGGCTGTTCAACCCGTTTTGTTGCGCGCGTGAGCAGTTGACCGGGCGGCTGCTTGCCTCAGC
>JANPKH010000469.1:0-4961 GCA_031425935.1 Gammaproteobacteria bacterium
GGATAAGCTGTTATTAGGCTTGTCTCTAGGGTGGGCAAAGCGTAGCCATATCATTACCCACAAGTCTACTGATCACCTCTCCCGCCTGCGGGAGAGGTCGACGCGAAGCGGCGGGTGAGGGTTTTTCCGGATACAATGATCTAATTTCTACGTGCATCTAATGCTACCATCACAATGGCAAAATTTAACATGACGAATAAAAGCAAAAAAATATCAAATTTTTCTTGACAGGGTTTTCTTCCACTTTTTTAATTTTACCGTTCAGAACCTGACGCCGCACACCCATACGTTTAAAGCCATCTAAAGAGCAGATACAGATCGAATTAATATGAAAAAATAGCTGGATAGCGAGCAGTAAAAAAAATGGCTTACGTCGCTTCTAACGAAGAAAAAAGTGATCAAAAAATACAATGTTACAATTGTTTGTATTAATTGGAATCTTCGAAGGACTGACAAGCATGACTAATGTGGAACAAAAAAAAGCAACACAACCCATTTCAAATTGGGTTATCGAAGAAATAAAAACGGCTGATTTAGGAGATAAAAGACTCACGACTAGACTCGGAAATATATTGGAAATGCTGAACCGTAAGCCATCAAAAAGCATTCCAGCAACATCAAATGGTTGGAGTGAAACAAAAGCTGCTTATCGCTTTTTTGATAACGAATTAGTAACAGCAGAAAAAATTTTACAACCGCATTTAGATGCAACCATTGAGCGGATCCGAAAAGAGCCTATTGTATTATTACCCCAAGATACAACCGAGTTAAATTATACTGGAATGCCAAAAACTCAAGGATTAGGTAAACTAAATTCTGAAACTCAATTGGGAATGCTTTTGCACCCAACGATTGCCATTACACCAGATCGTTTGTGTTTAGGGGTCGTTGAGGCCCAGTTTTTGAAAAGATCTGAATTACATCGAGAAAGAAAATATGATTATTTGCTACCCATCATTGCCTATTCGATTTTCGGTACGCCAAACACCACGGTATTATCCTGGAGCCTGTTATTATCTAAAAAATTGAAAGTACCAAGGCCAGAATCATTACCAATAGAAGAAAAAGAAACCATAAAATGGCTCAACAGTTATCGAATAGCTCAAAAACTTGCGGAGCAGTTGCCAGAAACATTATTCGTTAATATTGGCGATCGAGAGGGAGATGTTTACGAATTATTCGTGGAAACATTGGCTATTAATAGTGAGAAAGAACACCGTGCGGAATTTATTATTCGTGGTAGCAAAGACAGACTTTTAAAAAAAGAGGGAACAAATAAAGAAAAAAACAAAATAAAGAAGAAACTGCAAAAGAGTGTTGCAGAGGCTCCAATAGTCGGTATTATTGAATTTGATATACCGGCAACAAAAAATAGAAAATCTCGCCACGTAATACAAGAAGTTAGAGCCAGCAGTTTTGCATTAAAGCCAGCCAAGCGTATAGGCAGTAAATTGCCTAGTGTTACTATTAATGTGGTATTTGCAAAAGAAATAAATACACCACCTGGTGAGGACTCAATAGAATGGTTTTTACTAACCAGCTTACCAATAGATACAGCTGAAAAAGCAATTCAAGTTATTACATGGTATCTTTGCCGCTGGCAAATAGAAATTTTTTTCAAAATTCTTAAAAGTGGCTGTGGAATTGAAAAATTGCAGCTACAAACTATAGATAGATTAAAACCATCACTTGCTCTGTACATGATCATTGGATGGAGAATTTTGGCGATGACAATGTTGGGAAGAAGCTGCCCAGATTTACCATGTACCGCCATATTTGATGAGGAAGAGTGGCGTGCTGTATATGTCGTAGTGTACCGTAGCCCCCCGCCGAATGTTCCGCCAACCTTAAATGAAATGATTAAAATGGTTGCAAGTTTAGGAGGGTTTTTAAATAGAAAAAGTGACGGTGACCCCGGGGTGAAAACGATCTGGATAGGGTTGCAGCGTGTAAAGGATTTTGTTGTTGCAATGGAGGCATTAGATGCGAGCAGAAAATAGAGAGTATTTCATACACGAAAAACCCTCACCCGCCGCTTCGCGTCGACCTCTCCCGCAGGCGGGAGAGGTGATCAGTAGACTTGTGGGTAATGATATGGCTTCGCTTTGCCCACCCTACAACTACAACTCATTAACGTCATCCTGAGGAACGCAGCGACGAAGGACCTCCGGATGTACAACTGAGCCAACTGATAAGGTCTCTCTGAGATACACCCGGAGGTCCTTCGTCGCTCGCTGGGCTACTCAGGATGACGGGATTAAAACGGTAATTTCAAACTAGCATCCAACAAATGCATTTGCTTTTTAAATAACTCTTGAATGCGAACCAATTGTTCCATATTAACCGCTTCAAAACGAGCAACCAGACACGGTGTCGTATTAGAGGCACGCAACAACCCCCATCCATTATTGAATTCGACTCGCAATCCATCAATAGTAATAATTTGAGCATCAGAAAAATTTGCTTGCTCTGCAAATTGTTTCATAAAATGAAATTTGTCTTCATCGGCTATTTCAATTTTTAACTCAGGGGTATTGACGCTATTTGGAATCGCCTGAAATTGCTCACTCACCGTTAAATGCGATGAACTAATTATTTCTAATAACCGACAAGCACTATACAAGGCATCATCAAAACCATACCAACGATCTTTGAAAAACAAATGACCGCTCATTTCTCCAGCCAAAGCTGCTTGCTCTTTTTTCATTACCGCTTTAACAATGGAATGACCTGTAGGACACATCTTAGCAACCCCACCGGCAGCTTTAATTACCTTTTCTAAATGACTGGAACATTTCACATCATATACTATAGTCGCACCAGGGACACGAGTTAAAACTTCTTGAACATACAACATCATTAGACGATCAGGACAAATCATCTCACCGGTATTGGTGACCAAGCCCAGACGATCGGCATCGCCATCAAAAGCCAAACCTATATCCGCACCATGAGCGGCAACCGCTGCTTTCAAATCTGCTAAATTAGCTTCTATGGTAGGATCAGGATGATGATTTGGAAATCGCCCATCTACATCACAATATAAAGAAATTACTTCACAGCCAAGAGCTTTTATTACTTGAGGAATAATGGGTCCTGCAATACCATTTCCACAATCAACTACCACTTTTAAAGGACGTTTTATAAGGATATCACTGACTATACGCTGGGTATAAACACTCATTATATCCTGTGCGCTTTCTTTTCCCTTACCAGTAAGTCGTGTGCCCTCAACAACTAAATGATACAAAATATCAATGTCTTCTTGCGCTAAGGTCTTACCTGCTAAAACCATTTTAATCCCATTGTACTCAGCAGGATTATGACTTCCAGTAACCATAAGTCCGCAATCTATCCCTTGAGTATGGGTTGCAAAATACATCACTGGAGTGGCAACAGCACCTAAATCAATGACATCAATACCACTATCAAGTAATCCTTGTTTTAAGGCGGTACTGAGACTTAAACTGGTCAAACGTCCATCACGAGCTAGAAAAATTTGCAATTTTTTTAACTCTTGCAAACGACAAGCAACTGCAAGACCAATACTATAAAACGCATCTTCGTTTAATTCTTTACCAATGATGCCTCGAATATCATAAGCACGAAATACGGATCGCGAAATTTGACTTTGTTTATAAACCATCTAGTTTCTCCCTGAGCTACCAAATCCGCCCTCACCTCGACTACTTTCTTGAAAATGTTCAACAATTTCAAATGCAGCTTGCACCACCGGGATAAAAACTAATTGAGCAATGCGCTCACCAGGATTAATCGTGAAATGATCTTGACCTCGATTCCAACAGGAAATTTTTAACTCACCTTGATAATCTGAATCAATAAGACCAACCAAATTTCCTAAAACAATACCGTTTTTATGACCAAGACCCGAGCGAGGCAATATTACTGCGGCGAGGTTTGGGTCAGCAATATAAACAGAAATGCCTGTTGGTAACAAAATAGTTTGCATGGATTCAAGTTGTATGGGCTCATCGATGCAAACACGTAAATCCAATCCAGCAGAACCACCAGTTGCATAAGTAGGTAGTGGAATGCTGTTCCCAATTTTTGAATCCAGTATTTTTAATTGAATGGCTTGCGTCATGATTTATCTCAATAATTTTAATGGGGGTCATTTTGCAGACTTGCAGCAAGGATTGCAATAATTTGCCCTGCCAAGCGCGATTTATGGGTTAACGGCAATTCGATCTGTTTCTTTTTTGTTATCACAGTCACTTCATTAAGATCACTTTCAAAACCAATTCCCTTGCCCACTAAATTCGCAACAACCATATCAAGCTTTTTATTTTGTAATTTTTCAGTAGCATACTGCACCAAATTCGTAGTTTCAGCTGCAAAACCCACTACAAAAGAAGCTTTTCCACTGGCTGCAACAGCACTAAGTATGTCAGTAGTTCTCACCAATTTAAGTGTCAATTCAGCATGATCTTTTTTCTTCATCTTCTCTTCTGAAGGTGTTTGCACTTTATAATCGGCAACAGCTGCAGTCCCTATAAAAATACAATTAGAATGCACATGCTTCATGACCTCATCATACATTGAGTCCGCAGAGTCTACCTTTATGAGATTAATTGCGGTAGAAGCCTGTAAAGCACTTGGACCACTAATCAAACACACTTTAGCTCCCGCCATAGCGGCAGCTTCCGCCAAAGCATAACCCATCTTTCCCGAACTGTAATTACTCAAATAACGCACGGGGTCTATAGACTCACGAGTCGGTCCTGCTGTAATTACTATATTTTTTCCTGCCAATATTTGATGTACCTCTAAAAGGCGTAACACGTTGATGATTTGATCCGCTTCACTGACCCGTCCAAAACCAAATTCACCACAGGCCTGAGCGCCTTCTTCAGGACCCACAAAAATCACGCCTCTCTCTTGTAACACACTGTAATTAGCCAAAGTTGCAGGATGTGCCCACATGCTTCGGTTCATAGCCG
>JANPKH010000470.1:0-20538 GCA_031425935.1 Gammaproteobacteria bacterium
CTGATGGTTTTACCAAATTCAAAGCTGTTGAATTAATTTTTAGTGGGCGCCAAATAAGAAATGTCTGCCACTTCCAAAAACAATCCACGCAACTGCTGCAACAATGCCAAGCGGTTTTGTTGCAATGCCTGATCTTCGCACATCACCATTACGTTATCGAAAAAAACATCAACAGGTTGCTGCAAATCGGCGAGCGATGCCAACGCTTTTGTATATTCACGCGCAGCAAATAGCGGTGCAACCAAAGTAGCTTTTGCATTCACCGCTTGTGCGAGATTTTTTTCAGCCTCTTCTTGCAGTAAGGCAGTATTGATTTGAGTACTCAATGTACCTGTTTGTTTACTGAGAATATTGGCTACCCTTTTATTAGCAGCCGCCAGAGCTTGTGCTTGGGGCAATTTACTAAACTCATGTACGGCATGTACACGCTGATCAATATCCAATGGCTGCGACAATTGTTTTGCATTTACTGACTGGAAAACTTCCACAGGAATATTGGCATCTTCATACCAAGCGCGGAAACGGTCGAGCATGTAACCAAGAATTTGTTCAACCAACTCATCACCGACCGTTAAATTATTGTGTTGGCTTTTAGCAAAAGTTAGCAACTCGCGCAAATCAAGCGACAATTTCTTTTCAACCAGAATACGTAACACCGCAATGCTGGCACGACGCAAGGCAAAAGGATCTTTAGAGCCCGTCGGTTGTTGCCCAATGCCAAAAATACCGCTGATAGTATCCAAGCGATCTGCCAATGCGATAACCGCACCGGTCATAGTTGCAGGCAATTGGTCGCCTGCAAAACGCGGCATATACTGTTCGTTCATTGCTGCGGCTACATCCGCATTTTCACCATCGTTTAATGCGTAGTAGTAACCGGCGATACCCTGCATATTGTCAAATTCGCCCACCATGTTGGTGACTAAATCTGATTTACACAAAAGACCTGCGCGCTGTACCAGTTTTTCGTCGACATTTAATTGTGCGGCTATAAGTTTTGCTAACTGGGCTACGCGTTCGGTTTTTTCAAAAACAGTGCCGAGTTGCGCCTGAAACACAATCGTTTTTAACCGCTCGCGCAAAGACTCGAGAGTAGTTTTTTTATCAGTTTCAAAAAAGAAAGCAGCGTCAGATAAGCGCGGGCGAATCACTCGCTCGTTTCCATCAATAATTTGTGCGGGATCTTTGCTCGCAATATTTGCCACTGTAATGAAGTTAGGCATTAGCTTGCCCTTAGTATCGACCACGTGAAAGTATTTTTGATGTTCTTTCATGGAGGCAATCAAAGCTTCTGCTGGAACTCGCAAGAAGCGCTGTTCGAATTTTCCTGTGAGTGCGTTTGGCCACTCGACGAGAGCAGTAACCTCATCTAATAAATCAGAATCGATTACTGCAACGCCGCCAATTTTTTTCGCTTCAGCTTCAACTTGCTGCTGAACTAAAGCACGGCGCTCTTCGCGATCTGCCAACACAAAACCTGTCGATCTTAATACGTTGGAATAATCGCTTGCTTGAGCAAGTTCAATGGCTTGGTTGTAATGGAAGCGGTGTCCGCGTGTACTGCGACCTGCGTGCAAGCCAAGAACTTTTGCATTTACAACATCGCTGCCGTAGAGCATTACTAACCAATGCGCAGGACGAACAAACTCTTCGCGCTTTGAGCCCCATTTCATACGTTTTGCGATGGGTAATTTTGCCAAGGCATCTTTCACAATGGCTTCAAGTAAGTCAGTTGTTTTCTTGCCTTGTGAGGAAATGCGAGCAACAAGTTTTTCAACTTTGCCATCGCTTTCCGCTTTTAATTCAGACGCGGCGATGCCATTTTTTTCCGCAAAAGCGATTGCGGCTTTGGTTGGATTACCTTCTTTATCAAAAGCAATCGCAGCAGGCGGGCCCCAAACAACTAACTGTTTCGCTGGTGTTTCGCTGGCAAGCTTTTCAACCAACACCGCCATGCGGCGCGGCGCGGCAAAAGATTTAATCGAGACGAACGATAACTCTTCTACTTTTAAGCTTGCTTCAATATTTTCTTGTAGCGCTGCAATCAATGCTTTAAGTGCTTTGGGTGGTAATTCTTCGGTGCCGAGTTCTACTAAAAAATCTGCGTTCATTATTTATTTTCCTCAGACAATAAAGCTTCAATGCGCAAGGCTTCTGGCGCAAGTGGGAATCCAAGGGATTTGCGCTTATCAAAATAGGCTTGCGCTACAGCGCGCGACAATGTTCGCACTCGCAGAATAAAACGTTGGCGTTCGGTGACTGAAATCGCGTGGCGGGCATCTAGTAAATTAAATGCATGCGATGCTTTCATTACTAATTCATATGCAGGCAATGGCAAGTTTTTACTCATTAGGCGTTGGCTTTCTTTTTCGTAAAAATCAAACGAATTAAATAAAAATTCCGTGTCCGCTTCTTCAAAATTATAAGTAGACATTTCTACTTCGTTTTGATGAAACACATCACCGTAAGTTACTTTGTCTCCGTTAGGGTTGATTGTCCACACCAGATCAAAAATGGTATCGACGCCTTGCAAGTACATGGCGATGCGTTCAATACCGTAAGTGATTTCGCCAGTCACAGGAAAACATTCAAGGCCACCAACTTGTTGAAAGTAGGTGAACTGGGTAACTTCCATTCCATTCAACCACACTTCCCAGCCCAACCCCCAAGCACCAAGCGTGGGCGATTCCCAGTTATCTTCCACAAAACGAATATCGTGAATAAGTGTGTCTATTCCCATCTCGCGCAGCGAGCCCAAATACAAATCCTGAATATTGTCTGGTGAAGGTTTGAGTGCCACCTGAAATTGGTAATAATGCTGCAAACGATTTGGGTTCTCGCCATAACGGCCATCCTTCGGGCGGCGGCAGGGTTGCACGTAAGCGGCATTCCAGGTTTCGGGCCCGATAGCGCGTAAAAAAGTGGCAGGGTGAAAGGTGCCCGCTCCCACCTCTAAATCCAACGGTTGCAAAATCACGCAGCCTTGACGCGCCCAATATTCCTGGAGCGCCAAAATCAAGCCTTGAAAAGTACTGACGTCAGGTTTAGCGCTACTATTTGACATAGAGCCGCTTACATTAGATTTAGACACGGGAACACTACCTCCGCTGGGGGTAAATTCGGGAAATAAAAAATAGGGCGGGATTATAGCCGCACTGCTTGAGCATTGGTACCAGAAGCATGCGTAGGCCTGAAGTAGATCTGAATTTCTACTGTGCACATATTTCCGGTAAGCTGGCTATGCTTAAAAAATAATAAGCCTCCTTGAAGGTCGGCGTTGTAAGAGTTTACCGTTAATGAAAAACATGATTGTTCCCCTTATTTTTAAATGTATTGGCTGCTTATCTCTCGGTGCTGCGCGCGCGATTGGAACGGTCTTGGGCTACTGCATATGGCTGACAAAAGGACGCAGCTACCGCATAACGTCACTTAATGTACGCAAGTGTTTTCCCGAACTCACTGAAGCACAAACCCAATGTTTTGTGCGCGAGAGTCTAATAGAGACGACGAAAACGATGATTGAAGCCGGCACTATCTGGCACAACTCGTCGGAGTGGTTGCATAGCAAAATAATCGCCGTTGAAGGCGAAGATATTCTGCGCTCTGAATTGATGAAGGGAAAAGGTTTGCTGGTGTTGGCACCGCACCTTGGCAACTGGGAAGTGGTGGGACCTTATATCGCTAAAATAGCTCCGCTTACTGTCATGTACCAACCATTGTTGCTCCCTGCACTAAATCATTTAATTATCACAGGGCGCAGTAAATTAAATATCAGCCTGGCACCCACAAATCGCAAAGGTGTTTGTATGTTATTAAAAGCGTTACAGCAGGGAACAATAGTAGGTATTTTGCCAGATCAGGTTCCGAATAAAGGTGCAGGTGCAGAGCCAGTAAAATTTTTTGGTCACCCGGCAATGACAATGACTTTGGTTCACTCCCTAATAGAACGAACAGAATGCCGTGCAGTGTCAGTTTTTGCGAAGCGCGTAAAGAACGGCTTTAAAATTATTATTCAGCCAACAGCCTCAGAAATTTACAGTAAAAATATGAGCGAGTCATTGCTGGGATTAAATCAGAGTGTCGAGGCTTGTGTGCGATTAGCGCCTACCCAATATCAATGGGAGTACAGTCGGTTTCGTTCGCTGCCTTTACATTTGCGTGAGCCAGAAAATACTTAGTGAGTGTAAATACGCATCACTTTTAGAAATAAAGTGATGCGTATTGTTTGTTCTTTAAATCGATATTTTTTTTGAATTATTGAGGCACAGCGACTTTCAAAGTTGCTTGCCCAAGATGAGCATTCACAAATTTGATCATTTCCTCCAGCGTCTGTAGTCTTGATTCTCCGTTAATTAACAGACTGTGGTCTTCATCTTTTATTTCAATATATGTCACGTCTTTTTTTGCATCTTTTAACTCATCATTCATTTTTCTTGATTGCTTAACTGGCACCCGCTTATCTTCGGTTCCGTGAATCAAGAGTACCGGCGCTTTGAAGTTGCTAGCAAAGTTTTGCGGCGAAGCAGCAGCCATAGATTTAGAATCGTCCTCGCTATTGGTAAACTGCCGACGCATATAGGCTACAAGCTCGCTGTCTTTACCGCCCTTCTCTTTATCCGAATTTAGCATGGATTTTATATCTCCCAAGCCGGCGATAGAGACAACGCATTTATAAAGCTCTGGAGTAAAGGCACCACCTGCTAAAGCTGCATATCCACCGTAACTCCAACCGACAATACAGATTTTAGTAGGGTCAACAATACCTTTTTTAATTGCAAAATTAACCGCATCGGTAATGTCATCTTGCATTTTCTTGCCCCACTCACCATAACCAGCCTGAATATGCTTTAAGCCAAAACCATTTGAACCGCGGAACTGAGGTTGAATAACTAAATAGCCGTTACTAGCAAAAGCTTGGGCCATCCAATCAAAGCCAATGGTATCGTGAGATTCGGGGCCACCATGCGGCATTATCACTGCAGGTAGATTTTTCATGGCGTTGACTTTGTCGCTTGGTATGGTCAAAAGTGTAGGAATTTTTAAGCCATCACGCGCTACAAATGTCACTGTAGCAATAGGATTTATGTCCTCCGGCTTGATGCTGGGCCTTGAAGAGGTCAGAAATTGCGGCTCTTTTCCTTCCGAAAATAAATAATATTCACTAGCAGCTGTAGAGCCCTCTACATAAACAACAATATTTTTCCAGTCAAAACTATAACTACTTAAATATACAGATTGCTCGGGAAAAGCATTGGCAATATCTTTCATGCGTTGGTTTAACTGTGGATTGAAGAATTGATAGCTGGGCCGAAAACCAGCGTATTGCACGCCATAAATTACACGTTGGAAATTATCAACTATGCCAGCAATGTCGGCGTCGTCGCGACCGAAAATGGCTTCTGAAATAGCACCATTTGAAAGTGACATGGTGTAGTAGTCCCTGCGACCAGTCTTCTCGTTAGTGTTCAGCATTACTAACGATTTATAGTCAGGCGTAACACCTACAAAACTTTTTTCACGTATTTCCTTTTTTTCTTTGAAAACATCTACCCATTCACCATTTTGGCGAGCCCGAACTTTATGAATATTTGTACTATTGTCGTAACTTTCTTCCGCAACAACATTTCCTTGATCGTCCACAAAAAAATCATTGGTATTACTTGTCCCTTTACTCAAAATTTTTGGTCTTTTATCCTTTTTTAAATCAACTTGCAGTAGTGAATAATTTTTTTTCTCTATTTTAGAGGCGTCGAGGTCACTGCCCAAATCTTCAAATGTGTAAGCAGGCATATAAGCGTAATTGCCGTCAGGTGAAATACCAACTACGCTCCCTAACCCTGTCTGGCCGACATATACCGGGAACTCTCCAGGCTTTAATAATTGCCGGATAGCACCTCCCTTGAAGTCAACTAGAAAGGCCGTGCTTATGTCAAACTTTTCTAGAAATCCTAGCGGGTGGGTGCTTTTGTAAGCAACAAGAATAAGCTGATCGTCATTGAGAAAATACATATTACGCGGCTTTATACTTGCGACATCTATTGATGTTACTTGTTTGTGTGATGACAATGAAATAACCATTATTCGATCACTTGCAACGGTTCTTTTTCTAAAAGCAACCAAATCTCCGCTGGGTGATACCGCGATCAATTCAATTTCTGGAAGCAACCCATAATCTTTTAGCGAAGGTTTAGCATACGCAGTGTTAAGACCAAGGCATATCAATGCGCAGATGATTGCCACCGAGCTGGCGGCACGAGTAAACCAATTAATCATAATAAAAAACTCCAATGTGTGTTTAGTTAGTCCTGGGTAGGCATTTGAAAAGCAAGCTAATACAGATTTCATTCCACGGGTAAATATTTTTTAAGGAAAACTTCTATTGCTTCAAAAGTTTGTTTGCGGTGAGGCAAATAGTCGAGATTGTGTGTGCCATCAACCAATTCAATATATTCGTATACTTTGTTTTGATCTTTTAACTCGCTAGCCATAATGCGACTTTGATCTACAGGAACGACAGCATCATCTTTGCCATGAATTAACAAAATTGGAATTTTTATTTTATCAACCATACGCACCGGCGAAGTTTTTTTCAGTTGATCAATATCATTGCCTAATTGCTCGCGCATAGTATTTTTATTCATGTAATTGCGCGCTGTATCGCGCAGCTTTTTTATGTCGGAGATACCCGCAAAGCTCACTGCACATTGAAATAAATCTGGTGTTTTGGTGGCGCCCATAAGGGCCGCATAGCCACCATAGCTTGCACCGACGATGCCTACTTTTTTCGGGTCAGCAATTTTCTGCTCAACTAAAAATTTCACCGCGTCTTCCAGGTCATCTTGCATTGCCAATCCAAAACCAGCTACGGCCTTCATCATAAAATCGTGGCCGCGTCCAGAAGAGCCACGGAAATTTGGCTGAAATACGGCATAACCACGATTAACAAAAAATGCAGCGAAGTCATCAAACCCTGCGCCATCTTCTGCCATAGGGCCGCCATGAGGATAAATAATTGTAGCAATTGGCTTGCCGGAAAAATTTTTA
Organism: Gammaproteobacteria bacterium; assembly: GCA_031425935.1. Taxonomy (GTDB): domain Bacteria; phylum Pseudomonadota; class Gammaproteobacteria; order Pseudomonadales; family Cellvibrionaceae; genus Cellvibrio. The sequence continues at coordinate 7,045 of JANPKH010000470.1, forward strand.
GGGCGGGACAAATAACCCTCCAGCTCTAAGCCATCGCGCGCTTTATATTTTAGGAACTCCTTGTTCACTAAAATATCCTCCGTGAGGTCGGGATTAATATTGCTAACAAAGGTTAGTTCCTTGGTATCGCGATTGCCAAAATAAAAAGCTCCCGGGCTTGTTTTGTTTCCGCTAAAAACAATATATTTACGTGTATCTTCGCTAAGGCTGACAATATAATTAGCTGCACCTGGCAGCGCTTTATCCAAACCGGCTTGAAAATTTTTAAATTCATTATCAAAGAAAACACTTTTAGCTGAGTTATCGCTGTAGTAAATCCCTACAACATCTTTAGTGACGGGAGAATAAATAAGCGTGCCGCTAACATCATAATTTGGATCGCTCAAAATAATTTCCATTGGGTAGCCATCTTTCGAAAGATCAGCTTTATAGAGCGCCTGACGCCCGTCGTGATCAGCCAACAAATATAGCTCCGAAGAGTTTTTGCCAAAACCTAAAGGATGAATTCCAGGTTGTTCAAAAACTATATATTCCCATGCCTTGACCCACTTATCAGCTTTAGGGTCGAGAACTTTTATAGTAACTTTTCGCTCTTTATCGTTATAGCCTTCACCAGCCCGTACCACTCCCTGAGTATCGGCATACCAACGTCTTACTGTTGCATCCTCTTTCTTTATTATTTTTGAAGCACCGGTGTTGACATTAACTTTATACACGCCAGGATGCCCCCACAATTCACGATCAACACCGAGCAAAACACTATCGGGTTCTGAAGGTATTCTCCCGATAACATTGTCCTGAAATTGGCCGTTGAACTGCGCATCGTCTTTAGGCTTATTTAAATTAATCATTTTAGAAGCTTTTTTTGCATCAACTGCAAGTAGGCGCGTTTCAATAAACCGTACGCTAGTACCCGGTCGTGTAGTGTCATAGCGTAAGCTCATCAGAATACGTCCATTGTTTGCCCAATCAACCCAGTTAAATTTGTATTGTTTATTATCGGTTTTAGCAGGATAGAAAGTTTCACCGGTAGCTATGTTTATCGTCATAACAGCCGTTGTTTCACCCATATTTTTCAGCGCAAGAATGTGCGTGCCGTCGGGTGATAACTTGACGTTTGTTATAAGTGGCATACGATAAAAAGCTTCAGCCGGTGCTATTGCTAATTTTTCAGCTGCGTTCACCAAAGGATTTATTGAGAATGAAAGGCTGGAGGAAAGGCAGAATGTGATAAGAAACTTGTTCAGTAGAACCGATTTAAAAAAACGCATAAAAATCCTTTTGGAAATATGGTTGGTTATGGGTATTGTTTGCTTAGAGTGTCCAGCAACAAAAACAAAATAGCTACTAAATGCATGAGTAGTATTATTAAAACGTATCTAAGCGTCAAGCCATTCCCGTCAATACATACGGAAAGCTGATAAATGTTATATTGCCCTGCCAATATTTGAACATAGTTGTTAGCCCCTCAGGTCAGAGCTTATGCGCACAATGAAACACTCGGAATCCATCGCACAAAAAAATGGCCCAGATGCCAGTGTGAACATCAAACAAACCTTTACCTATTTATTGCCTTACTTGTTGGATTTTAAGGTTCATGTGTTTTTTGCGGTGCTCGCGCTTATTGGTACCAAGGCAGCGAGCTTACTTATGCCGTGGGCGCTAAAGCATATTGTGGATTCGGTAGACCGCAGTCTGAACCCGGAAGTATATTTGCCGGTTTTATTTCTTGTTTTTTATGGATTGCTGCGGTTTGGCAGCGTGTTTTTGGGCGAGATTCGCGATGCCTTGTTCAGCCGAGTAACTGAGCACGTCATGCGTAAAGTGGGCCTCCGGGTATTTAAACATTTACATGCGTTGGAATTGTCGTTTCATCTGGACCGCGCTACAGGTGGCATTAGCCGAGATATTGAGCGCGGCACGAATGGCATTAGTTTTCTAATGCGTTTTTTAATGTTTAACATTGTACCCACTCTATTTGAAATTTTAATGGTGGCGGGAATATTTGCCGTGGCTTTTTCTGTTTGGTATGCGGTAATTACCTTAATTTCAGTAGCGATTTATATTGTGTTTACTATCAAAATCACAGAATGGCGAAATCGTTTTGTGCGTGAAGCCAACCTAGCGGACTCTTCTACAAATACGCGTGCCATTGATAGCTTGTTAAATTATGAAACGGTAAAGTATTTTAACAATGAACAATATGAAGCTGACACCTACGACAATTTTCTAGCAAAATGGGAAACGGCTAAATTAAAAAATCGCACGTCATTATTAACATTAAACTCTGGTCAGGCATTTATTATTGCGCTGGCCATGACGGTGATGATGGTGATGGCTGCAAATAGCGTGATTGCAAAAAATATGACATTGGGCGATTTGGTGATGATTAATGCCTATATGATTCAACTGTTTATTCCCCTTAATTTTTTAGGCTTTGTTTATCGTGAAATTCGCCGCGCATTAACAGATATAGAAAACATGTTAGCTTTATTGAAGCGCGAGGCAAAAATTGTTGATGCGCCCAATGCACCGGCGTTGCAAATATATAAAGGTGAAATTCATTGGCGTCAGGTAAATTTTTCTTACAATAGTGAAAGGCCTATTCTGCAAAATGTGGATTTACACATTGCTGCAGGTAGCAAAGTTGCAATAGTTGGCGCATCAGGCGCGGGTAAAAGCACTATTGCCCGATTAATGTATCGCTTTTACGATATCAATAGCGGCACTATCACTATAGACGGCCAATCTATTCATTCCGTTACTCAAGAAAGTTTACGAAGCACCATAGCGGTTGTGCCGCAGGATACTGTGCTACTTAATACCAGTATTCGCGAGAATATTGCTTACGGTAATCCGCAAGCAAACGATGTAGAAATAGATCGCGCAATACAAATGGCGCACCTGGGTCCATTTATCGCGAGCTTGCCGGAAGGCGATAAAACACTGGTAGGTGAGCGCGGATTAAAAGTATCCGGCGGCGAAAAACAACGTATTGCAATTGCACGCGTACTGTTAAAAAATTCACCTATTTTGATTTTTGATGAGGCAACATCAGCTTTAGATTCTAATTCTGAAGCAGCTATTTTAGATGCGATGCGAGCAGTTGCTGCTGGAAGAACAACATTAGTTATTGCTCATCGCTTATCAACTATTGTGGACGCCGACAAAATAGTCGTGTTAGAAAATGGTCGCGTAGTAGAACATGGTAGCCATAGCGAATTATTAACAGTGCAGGGTCGCTATGCACAAATGTGGGCGATGCAACAGCAAGAGCATTAAGTGCGTTAATAACAAGCTCTCGCTAAAAAAGCAAAGGAATGCGGAGTCAAAATGGCGCATCGACGAATTATTTTGCACCAGATCGATAATCATAATTAATCTAATTGTGGGCACTAATGCCAAGTGCCCACAAATTCTGCCTTATTTCTAGTCATATCATCTTTTGCTTAACCTTTTCAAATGCTTGGCATGACTTTCGCTAACCCTTCTTATTGTTTGCAACTCGCGCTAATTTTTTAACCCGCGCGGGCGTTGCTCATTTGAAATTTTCCGTTGAAATTGTAAGCAAGCCCAAAGCGCTCACATAACACAGGTGATTTATGACAACCTTATCTCTTAACGGTCCCGAGGCTATTGATAGAATTGATAGATTAGATGCTAGCGACAACGCGGATAAAACCTCAGGCGCCGCAAAGACTTGGGGAATTAATTATGGAAAGTATCGCGGTATTTTAATATCTGTCGCGCTGTTTATTTTGCTTGACGCCTCAGTAATGATTTTAAATTTTTATGTTTCTTTTGAAATTGCTGATGATGCAGTAGGTATAAACCTGGCGGGACGTCAGCGAATGTTGTCGCAGCGAATAGCAAAAGCACTTTATTCGTTAGACAGCGCATCAGCTAACTCAACTGAATATCTGGCATCCATTAAAGAATTAAAAAATTCCAAGAATTTATTTGATGAGACTTTAACGGCGTTTGCTAAAGGAGGAGAGGTTCACAGTGCCGGTAAGAATATGGTGGTGTTGCCTAAGGTAAAATCCCTCGACGGGCAACAATTTCTTGCAGAGACCATAGAAATTTGGTCGCCCTATAAATTAGCAATAGATGCATTATTAGACAATGTTGCTAAAGGCAACGATACAGTCGTGTTTTTAAGTGAGGCACTGACACAAACGAAAACTCACAACCTTGAATTGTTAGGACTGATGAATGAATTAACACTTAATCTTGAGCAGGTTGCAGCATCCAAAGCGGCACGACTACGCCTGATTCAAACAGTCGGGATTTCACTCGCGATTATCAATTTCTTATTTATTATGCTGCATTTTTTACGGCAGTTACGCGATGGTGATTTGGTTCTTGAAAAAGCCCGCAAAGAAACCACAGAAATTCTACAAACCGTCAATGAAGGCTTATTTCTGGTGGATAAAAACATGCGTATCGGGCAACAATACTCAGAAAAATTAGTGGATGTGCTGGGCACAAATGATATTGCCGGCCAATCATTTCAACTATTATTAGAAAATATGATTTCCGAAAAGGATGCAGAAACGGCACGTGGATTTATTGAGCTTCTTTTTGATAAAAAAGTGAAGGAAAAGTTGATTGGCAGCTTAAATCCGCTTAGCCTGATTGAAGTTAATATTGCCCAAGCCAATGGTGGGTTCCTGACAAAAAATTTACAATTTATTTTTGCACGCGCCTATCAAAATTCGTTAATCCATGGCGAGAGAAAAATTTCTCATGTGCTAGTAACCGTTGCCGATGTAACAGAAAAAGTACGTTTGGAAAAAGCTCTGGCAGAAAGTCGCAAACATAACGAATCACAAATTGAAATGCTGACCAGTTTATTGCACACGCATCCCTCTTTATTACAAGAATTTATCCGCAATAGCTATGACTGTTACAACCGTATTAATAATATCTTACGCAAGCCCGCCAAAAACAATCAATTAGTTCAACAAAAAGCTACCGAAATATTTAGAGAGATACATAACTTTAAAGGTGAGGCTGCATCGCTAAAGTTAGAATATTTTGAGGCGCAAGCCCACAGTATCGAAGATACTTTGACGGAACTACGCGGCAAAAATAATTTAGGAGGGAACGACTATTTGGGCCTAACAGTGCAATTGGATGTGCTGATAAGCTATACCCAGCAGGTAGAGCAATTAACACAAAAGCTGGCGTTGTTTGGGCATCAAACTTTATCGGCAGTACCACTTACAACGATTACAACGTTAGCAACTAAAGGCGAGAGAAGTATTGTTGGCCACCGTCAACAAGATGGCTGGTCGCATTTGCCGGAGTTTGTACAAAGTATTGCCCAACGCAATGGCAAGTTAGTAAACCTGGTGACCAGTGGTTTGAGTGAAATTGAATTACTTCCCGAATATAGCCAAAAAGTGAAAGAAATTTGCATTCAATTGTTACGCAATGCGGTAACTCATGGAATTGAAGCACCCAGCGATCGCGAGCTTAGTGAGAAGCCAATAATAGGGCGCATTGATTTGCGCATGGCAAAAATTACTAATGCTGAAATGGAAATTACGGTGATGGACGACGGTGCCGGATTGGATTATAGCGCCATTCGCGAGCAAGCAACTGCGTCAGGTCGCTGGAGTGACGAGGAAATTGAAAGCTGGGGTAATAAGCATTTACTGGCATTAATTTTCCACGAAGGATTTTCCACGGCTAAAGAAATTACCAAAGATGCAGGGCGAGGTGTTGGCATGGAAGCTGTCATGAATCATGTACTTGAACATCGCGGCAAAATTACAGTATCGAGTCGCCGTGGCCGACATTGTCGTTTTGTTATTACGCTACCCATTATTACCGGCGAACAGGTAGCCGCCTAAGCCATTAATCAAAGGAAATTGTTATGTTATCGCTAATGATTGTGGATGACTCAAATATTATTCGGAGAAAAATTGAACGCTGCAATGATTCGGAAAAATTTCATGTAGTTGCCACAGCAGCCAATGGTGCCGAAGCATTAATACGTTTTGCCGAGTTGCGTCCCAAAGTAGTCACCATGGATTTAACCATGCCAGAAATGGATGGCATTACCTGTATTCAACAGCTTATAGCTCTCGATTCGGAGTTACGTATTTTGGTGATATCTGCGCTTTCTGATAAAGCCACAGGAATATCCGCATTAAAAAAAGGTGCGCGCGGATTTTTATGTAAACCTTTTACTGAACAGCAATTAATTGATGCTCTGATCGAACTAACGGAAGACGACAATGACTGAACAAACTTTACAAGTTTTTATTGATGGGGCAGTACGATTTTTTGAACACACGAACGATAAAGAAGTAAAAGTTGGCACACCCTATTTAGTGGAAAACATGAATCCCGCAGCTTACGATATGACAGGGATAATTGGCATATCTGGCCCATCTCGCGGCTGCGTGTACTTTACAGCTCCGCGTATTTTGTTAAAACATTTATTGTTGAGTATTGGCGAAACCGATACGCGCAGTGAAAACCTATTTGATTTGGTGGGTGAAGTTGCCAATACTATTTCTGGCAACGCGCGAAGTATTTTTGGTCATGAATTTATGATTTCGGTGCCGGTGATGCTCGAAGGGGCCCCTAGCAATATCCATTTACCCGAAAATTCACGCTCCTATGTGATACCCATTTATTGGAAGGCGTATCACGCGGCTGTCGTTATTTGTTTGGAGGAGTAAGCGCTTCTTGTTTGGGCAAACTATCAATATAAAGCTGCTCTACTTTTTCGCGTGCCCACGGCGTTTTGCGCAAAAAACTCAAGCTTGACTTAACGCTTGGATCAGATTGAAAGCAGCGAATATTAATACGCTGACCAAGTTCGCTCCAGCCATAATGCTCAGCCAGCTTTGTAACTATTTTTTCAAGCGTAACGCCATGAAGGGGATTATTTTTTTGCATTTTTGCAGTCTTTTGTTTTTAAAAATGTTGCAACTTTTTTCTGTCATTTTTACGCAGCGTAAAGACAACTACACAGCTTTAGGCAATACACATGTAAACACGCTGCCTTTACCCAGCTCACTGCTAATGTTTAATTTACCATCATGACGCATAAGCACGTGCTTCACGATTGCCAATCCTAAACCAGTACCGCCGGTGCCGCTGTTACGGCTAGGGTCTACACGATAAAAACGTTCGGTGAGCCGCGGAATATGTTTGCTATCGATGCCGGGGCCATTGTCGGTAACGGAGAAATAAATATGCTGTGAGTCTTGCCATAAACGCAAATCGATTACGCCATGTTCGGGGGTGTATTTAACCGCGTTGATGGCGAGGTTAGAGAATGCGCTGTGTAATTCTTTTTCATTCGCCAGCAAGCTGATGGGCTCTTCACAACTGAGCGTAATGGTTTGATGCTTATCCCCTCCCAATGCATCCGCTTCATTTTTTATAGCAATTAATAAATGTTCCAATGAAAGCATTTTTTGATTGGAGCCGATTTCGGTTGTTTCCAATTTTGATAACATAATTAAATCGTTAACAAGCAGCGCCATACGCTGCGCTTGTTGTTGTATTTGTTGCAATGGTTTTGTCCACGCCGGAACGGGATTGTTGTCACTTAAGGTTTCTACGTAACCGCTAATTACTGTGAGAGGGGTGCGCATTTCGTGGGACACGTTAGCAATAAAATCCTGGCGCATTTGTTCAAGACTATGGAGGTGTGTTACGTCACGCACAACGATTAAACGCTCTTTCTGACCAAATAGGGTAATTTGAAACTGGAGTTGTTTGGTGGCATGACGCGGTGAAGCTAATTCGAGCGGTGCACTGTAGTCACCCGACTCAAAATAGCTAACAAATTTTGGGTGACGAATAAAATTAATCAATGATTGGCCTTGATCTTTACTGTGAAAACCAAGCAAGCGGTGCGCGGCAGGGTTCCAAAAGTCTAGGTGACCACGCCAATCCAAAATAATAATGCCATCTTTTAACGCGGAAGTGATTTCCTGAATACGTTTGATAACGGCTTGCAGATTTTTGGTTTCAGTATCCTGATGGCGCTGAAGATGATGGATGTTATCAAAAATCTCGCTCCAAATGCCCCCCGCTTCTGGCGGTTCACTATTGTTGGCAGACAATAGCCATTGATTCAGGCGACGCATTTGGTAAAGCATGGTTATTACATAGTAACTGATGCCCAGCAATAACGCCCAGCTCAGCCTCTGCGTGAATAATCCAAAGATGATACACAGAACTACAATAACAATTAAACGCCGAAGTTCGGCTTTAAAACCGTGCAGCAAAATAAAAACCTCGTGTAGTTTTGCCGTATTACTGCGGCGCTAACTCCCCCGAAATTAGGCTTCTACCTTAGTTGAGAAGCGATAACCGGTGCCGCGCACAGTTTGCACTAAATTTTCATGACTATCGACAGAAAGTGCTTTGCGTAAGCGACGAATATGAACGTCCACGGTACGTTCTTCTACATATACATTGCCACCCCAGACATGATCAAGTAATTGTCCGCGAGTATAGGCGCGCTCTTGATGAGTTAAAAAGAACTCCAGCAGTCGATATTCAGTTGGCCCCATATCGACCGGGTTGTCATTAATAGTCACGCGATGGCTAGAAGGGTCCATGCACAACTTTTTTACCGTGATAGGTGAGCCAATAACGCTAGAGTTGCTGCGCCGTAATACAGCTTTTAATCGTGCAATTAATTCGCGGGGTGAAAATGGCTTGGTGATGTAATCATCGGCGCCTATATCCAAACCCTGGATTTTATTGTCTTCTTCACCCTTGGCAGTAAGCATAACGATGGGAATGTTGGTGGTAACCTCATCGCGCTTCAGCCGCCGTGCAAGCTCAATACCGCTAGTGTTAGGCATCATCCAGTCAAGCAAAATTAAATCGGGCTTTTCGTCGATGATAATAGCATGCGCGTCTTGTGCGTTACTCGCTTCAAGGCAATCGTAATCAGCCATTTCCAAAGCTACACGCAACATATCGCGAATAGCAGATTCATCATCCACGATTAAAATTTTACGATGTGTCATATACGTGCTCGTTAGTACATTAAAATTTGAACTATTGTTGCTTTGTATTAAATGACGTATTTGTTACATGCTAGTGACAGGTTAGACTATTTCGACGGTTTATGACAAAAAAATCATGGATAGATACAAGGGGCTCGGGGTTTCTTTCTCAGAGAGGGAGAAGTTCGAATAGGTATGTTATTGCCCCGATTCTTTTTAGGCCAAAGTAGTGAAGATTAATTTATTGCCAGATCGACTGCTATGCCAACAAATACTACGGCACCCACCCAATTATTATTTAAAAAAGCTTTAAAGCAGGCGGCGGGTTCGCGATAACGAATTAGTACTTGTTGATAACAAAATAACCCTGCCACGTTAACAAGACTTAGGTAGTAAAAAATTCCCAGATTAAAACGCTGACCAACCAGATAGAGACTGTAAAGCGTCATCGCTTGCAAAGCGCCGGTGATGAAGCGGTCTTGTTCACCAAATAAGATTGCCGTGGATTTAACGCCAACTTTAATATCGTCGGCACGATCAACCATCGCATAAAACGTATCGTAAACCACTGTCCAAAGTACTACTGTGAGGTAAATAAGCCACATATCTTTTTTAAGTTCGCCCGCCTGTGCGGCAAAAGCCATAGGTATTCCCCATGCGAAGGCGGCACCCAATATTATTTGCGGTAAGTGGGTATGGCGTTTCATAAAAGGATAAATAAAGGCGAGCACCAGCCCGCCGACTGAAAGTTTGATAGTGAGCGGATCAGTTAACAATACCAAGCTCAACGCCATAAGACACAGGACTAAAAATAAGGCGATGGCGCCTTTACTAGAGACAGCACCCGTAACCAACGGACGGTTCCGCGTGCGTGCAACCTTGCCGTCAATTTTACGGTCAGCAAAGTCGTTAATCACACAACCAGCCGAACGCATCACAACCACCCCCAATGTGAAAATAAGCAGCAAATCCCAGCGCGGGAATCCTTTAGCGGCAAGCCACAAACTCCACAGGGTTGGCCAAAGCAATAACAATATGCCGATGGGCTTATCAAGACGCATCAATCTTGCGTAATTCAACAAATGTGTAGCCAGTAGCTCCGGCTTTAGTGGCATAGACTTAGGTTTACGAGCATGAGGTTTGCGAGTATTAGGTGTGCGAGCATTAGGGGATTTCATTGTGAGCTGCCTTCGTTGGTCGTAGGTTGTTTGATGGCACCAGGGAAACCAGATAAAAAAACTTCGCTAACTAATAATGGTTTGCCCTCAACATAAAAAATTGAACGCCGCCCCCAAACAGGTGCATCGCCCATTAATGCCTCAGGAACGTAATGATGGTGGCGATAGATGAGACCAAGAGCAATGGGGCTACGTGCTAACTTTGGCTGGCTGAATAAAAATGCACCGAGCGGGCGGCTACCTTGCTTGCGTAAATGCCTTAGTTTGCCCGTAAGGCTCATCAGCGGTAGCACACTGCGAGCAAACACCCACGCCTGGTTATGCCCGAGCAATATCACTTCGCGCACCAAGCATAGTTGAAAGGGGGGAATACCTAAGGCTATTGCCTCACCGCGACTAGCCCGTGCGTGAACCTGGCTAATGACCTGAACTCGGAATTCACCTTGGCTTAAAAGAATTAGTTTGGCAGTTAGCGAACCTTTATCAAGTAGCCAAGGGCGTAATCTACCGCCAAGCGCTGGATTTATGGGCAACTTGGGGGTGGTAAACCAGTGCAACTCACGGTCTGAGTGTAAAAAAGTCGGCAAGATGAAAAAACTCTAGGCGAAAGATGAAAGAAGCTGGCATTCTAGCAGCTCAAATTGAGGGTGGCAGAGATAAGCTTGCACAGTAATTTGAAATCAAAACCTCAATGTTATTAATTTCGACAAGATTAGGAATCTCCACATGAATAAATCTGATTTAGTAAACGCCGTTGCTGCTCAGGCCGATTTAACCAAAGATAAAGCCGATGCCGCAGTTTCTGCCATTATCGAGCAAATTACTAATGCCTTAAGTCGCGACGAAGCAGTAGCTCTCGTAGGTTTTGGAAGCTTCAGTCAAAGCCACCGCGCTGCACGTACTGGCCGTAACCCACAAACTGGCGCTGCCATTCAGATTTCTGCTTCTAACGGCGTTAGCTTCAAGCCCGGCAAAGCGTTGAAAGATGCAGTGAATGTGTAATTAGTTCCTGTTATTGGTTTTTTAAAGGGCGCATTCATTGCGCCCTTTTTTATGTATTTTAAGTACTTTTATGCAGCCCGCCTGTAAACCTAAAACCATGCACGCACTGCATCGGGTAACGCAACTGATTTCCCCGTCGCTTTCTCTACCCAGACGATTTTCGAATAGCCTTCACTGCAAGGACTTTCCTGGTCGGCACTGCTGTAAACCTTATAGGTAGCCATAAAGCTGGAGCGGCCAGGCTCAGAGATATACACGTCAATACGCAAGGTGTCCGGGTGAAAGACCGGCCGGAAGAAGGTGCAACCGATGTTGATGACTACTGGATAGCTATCACCACCGATAGGTATTCCTTTTTCTAACATCCATTGAAAACGAGTTTCTTCGAAGTAGCGAAAGTAAATAGTGTTGTTAACATGGCCAAACGCATCCATATCACCCCAACGCACGGGAATCTGACAGCTGTAAAAAGGGTTTGCTTTTGCAGGGGTTGTTGCAAACTGGTCGGACATTATTACTCCTTGGCGGATCAATGATTGTGGCTAAAAATGAGTGTAGCTAAATATTAGAAACTGAGACCTTTGCTCGATGTAGCGAGCGATGACAGTACAAGGCAAAAAGTTGCTAAAAAAGCGGAGTTTACACGAAGTAAATGAGCATTTTTTAGCAACTTTTAACGCAGTAATGTCGAGCGCAGTAATCGTGCAAAGGTCTCAAACTATAACAATTGTGGACTGACATAAACCACCCGAGGGCAGTTGGTTAATTGGGGCTGAGGACAAAAGAAAGAAACCGTAATGGTGGATTGGCAATTCAGCTCCACGATTTCTTCATCTTTGGATGGAGAAATGTAACAGCTTGAACCTATAGCATCATCCATCGTTATACTTTGAAATGTGCCGTAAGTACTGATCTTGGAGAGAATCTGGTACGCCGATTCAGGTGCTATCCCCAAAGGATACATTGTGACATTCCTACCGTTAGCACTAACAACAATCTCCAGCCGTTCTTTATTGCATTGCCATTGTCTGCCAGAAAAAGAACAGCCCGCCTGATAGTGCATAGGTTTGCCCCTGAACTCGCCGTGAGCCTCGCATCGCACAATGGCGGAATCAAAAGCGGCTTTCGATTGCACATCTTTAATGCCCTGAACCAGCTGCGCTTTTAGGTTATGACGTTTAACGCACACCATGTCTTCAAGGGTCGAAAATTCTTTTTTTGGCAGCGGAACATCTTTCGTGTAAGGAACGCTTTTAGTGGAAGAAACGCTTTCCGAGGATGAAATGCTTTTAGCGTGATCATCACTCCCCATAACAATAGAAGCGTGGAGAGTGAAACCTAAGAATAACAAAGTGATTAAATAGCTCATCGTTAGCCTTACTCTTTCGCCTTAAAATTTATCTGCATGTCTCCCAAGCCTGCGTAACGAATCTGAATGTTGGTATTCAGCGGCACTTCGATTACGCCTGCAAAAGAACCCGTAATGACCGCTTGACCAGCAACTATACCTTCGCCTCGTGCACGCAAGAATTCTACTAACCAGTAAAGCGGCGCGCGAGGGTCAACGGTGGGATGGCGGCCTTGATATTCTGTGCTATCGCCACTGGCACCATCAGCACAATTCACAGTGATGATGAATTCACTGGCTGCTCGCGCAAGCTCTGCATCTACTTCAGGCCCAATAAACAACCCTTGGTTAACCAGGCCATCTGCCAACATTTCGGGAAAGCTGCAGGTTTTAGGTTCGGCATAACGGCTGTTGATAAGTTCCAATGCAAGGTGGGTGCGCGCTATGGCGGCATCCACTTCGATGGGGGTGTAATGCGTTGCACGTGCCGGCAAGTCTGCGCCAAAAATGAATGCCAGCTCAGGCTCAATTCTCGCTTTACCGTTGTTAGCCCATACCGCCACGGGCGGCACAGAATCAATGGTTCGAGTATAAATGGGTGCGATCACAATTTTGTCTGGACCAGGCAAGCCACACTTCCAACCACCAATGGAGTCGTCCATTAAATCACACCAGGATTCAGTCACTGCTGCTTGAATAGCTAATGCGTTATCAATATCCAGGGGGCGGCAGTGATCCGGTAAGCGACTACCTTGAGCTCCAGCGATACGGCGTTCGGTCAATAGTTGAGCGGCTTGTTGTGCAAGGGTGAGCATTTTCTCTCCTCTTAAAAACAGAAACCCCTTTGTCAGGGGTTTGCGTGTTTTTATCAGTGTAGCTGCTATCTGTTTAGTTGCTTGGAAAAGTGCAGCATACCAGAAGCGTGAGGACGATTAATGATGCGGGCTCAAATCGTGAGCTATGTGCTGTAAAT
>JANPKH010000471.1:0-7299 GCA_031425935.1 Gammaproteobacteria bacterium
ATTGGTTAAATATTTTTCTGAACTTTCTATTTCATCCATGTACTCTTTTCGATCAATAGATGATGTTGCCACTACAAAAGCATTAAAGCGCGCAGCTGCATTTAACAATGCCGCACTAACGATACCCGGGTCAATATCTTCACAAGATTCATTGGCCTGCTGGATAAAAGCATCCGCCAGATCCCAAAATAACTTTTCATCTTCATTTGTCATAATAATCTCTCAAACTTTTATACTACTTACTATAAATCTTATTTACTATAAAAACGAAAAAAGCGTTCTGATTAAGAACGCTTTTAATAGAGTCTATTTTACGCTATCAGGCTACGGATAATGCATGAAACGATTATTAAATATGTCCATAATACCTCAAGGCGCAACTACGACAAACGGTTTATCCGCATGAACTGTACCTTTCAACTGTATCAACATATTCATACTTTTCTTATCTAGCAGCATTTTTTGATAGAGCGCAATCAAACTTTCTTTGTCTACTTTTTCCAGCGCGGCCAGATACCGCCAACGCGCATCAAAATTATAATGCGCCGCCCAAAAATCAGCCGGGTAGCGTTTAGCTTCTGCGTAAAAATCTGTAGGCTTCTGCAGCACACTCGCCACTTCAGCTTTTTTGAATTGCTCAATTAACCTGGAGTCTATGGATTGTAGCTGAGCCATAAAATCAACACGAAATTTATCCATACGCGCTTTTATACCAACCAAATCGGTATTGGTGCTTTGCACGTACATCACGAAGCCCGGATAATCATCAACTGGAAGCGCCGAACTGCCTACCACATAACCCAGTTGTTCATTAGTTCGCAATTGGCTGAAAAAGATATTTTGATAAACTGAGTTCAACACAATTAACGCAGCTTTTTCCTCATCCGATCTTCTGTCACCCAAATAGACATCCACTAATGCACTATCGGTCTGTTCAACTAAATCTTTGAACATAATATCTTTGTGAATTTTTGGTGTGATAAATTTTGCCACAGTTCGTTGTGCAGGCAAGCGCTTTCCCGGTAACTGCTTATGCGCCGCATGAGCCATTTTCTGCACGGTCGTTTCGTCGTAATTGCCAAACGCAAATAACCGGATGAAAACATCTGCTTTTACGGATTGATGATATTGAACTATATCGCGCACGCTTACTTTTTTTGCTGCGGCCAATAGCTCTTGTTCTGTCCAGGGCGCATCACTTAGCAGTCGCATAGTGTGCCCAAAAGCTTGCTTGTAGGGGGGTGCCTTTTTAGCATTTTCTTTGGCTTGCTTGTACCTATCCAGCGCCTCAACAAAATCTTTCTCATTGATTTTTAAACGAACAAAGCCTTCCAGTAATTGACTCAACAACTCTTCATGTTTAGTTGTGTATCCGGTAATCGTAAACGCTTGTGAATTGGTTGCACTGGGCGCGATGACTATGCCTAGTGATGCACGCTCCGCACGATCAGTAATGGTCATATTTTTATTTTTATAAATATCGCTAAGCACATTAGACAGCACGATATTTTTAGCAGATTTTTTTGCAAAATTAACATTTAATTCTACAGCCAACACACCCTTATCTTCACGATAAAATTCCGGTTGCGCTAAAAATGCTTCAACGCCTCTTTGGCTTACAATCTGCTTGGGCTTCAAATATTTATTTTCCACAATATCCGCAGGCTTATCTGTAAAGAGCGTGTTTTGTGGCGGCAGATTAAAAGTTAATTTACTGGCCATGACTGACCAACGCAGTTGTTCTTCAGCGCTGATATCACGAATTGCATACTTTCCTTCGAAATAAGGAATAGCCTTGTCGGCCACTTGATCTTTACTAATGTACCAAATACGCGCATTGGCAGGCTGGAGCTGCTCAAGTACTTCATTAACTGCTTCAATATTAAAATTCTCATACACATAATCTGCATTGAGTAAATTCTCTACTGGATAATCAAACTGATCCATGGTCAAGCCAATAGCTTGTTTAAGAGGATCTGGTTTTGCGACGCTCTCGAAATCTTTTGCTTTCATCGCTTTCAGTTCGCGGAAATACAGCTCTTTAACACCTTGCTTTTTAATCAATTCCACATAGGCAAATACCGATGCAATAACGCGGTCCGGCGCTTTTAAACCAAGCTCAGTTAAATCAGCTTCAATACGGAAATATCCATCGGCACCATACGCATCTGGATTGACATACGCAGTAACACTATTAGCAAAACCTTGTGTGCGCAATTGTTCACACAAGGTTCCTTCCTCCTCAGAGGTGATTAAATTGTTAACGAATTCATTCGGCTTAACACGCCATTGATCTTTATTATTTTTTATTGGGAAATCCACATACAGTTTCTTTATATCTTTCAACGATTGATAATAAATATTTTTACCCATATCGGCAGAGGTCAACCCAGGCGTGGTTACTGTGGGAGGTACAATATTTTTATTGCGAATGGGAGAAAAATATTTTTCTGCCAATACTTTTAGTTCAGCAATGGATTGATTGCCAACTAATGTTAAGCGCATATTATTTGATGAGTAATAACGGTTATAAAAAGACTTCATTTCTTCTTGTAATATTGAATCCTTTTTGTCCACTAGAGTTTCTAAATTGCCTATATTAAAGCGGGCCTGCGGGTTGCTGCGATTAGCGGTTTCGCCATCCAAAATATGCAGTATCCAGTTATCCTGGCTACGATTCATTGACCACTCGCTATTCACTGCATTGCGTTCTTTGTCGGCATAATGCGGGTCAAGTGTGGGGGCTTTAAAATAGTCACTAAAGCGATCTAGCGCCTCATCAAATTTTTCAGCATTAACCTGAAAATGATAATTAGTTTTGTCAAATGCGGTAAAGGCATTGCTCATACCGGCGTTGGCTTGAACAAACTCAAAAAAACTATCAGGAACAGGATATTTTTGTGTACCTAAAAACAACATGTGCTCTAAGTAATGCGCCAAGCCAGGCTGCGAATCCGGATCCTGCGCACTGCCCACTCCTACAGCCAGAGAAGCCGCCGAATTTTCCAAGCTCGGATCAGACACCAGAACAACTTGTAATTGATTTGGCAGCGTAATCGCTGCATAAGTACGATCATCATTGGGGCTTTTTTGGATAACAGTCTCATTGACCACTGTCGCCGCATTAACAGCCACTGCTGGCGTGGCAGTATTATGCTGACAAGAGGAAATGAATAAGCTAGAAAATGCCAACGCGATTAGCGCAAGAGATTTATTTATTTTCATCATAGGTTCCTGTAGTGCTGCAAGAATAAGTAATACTTTAAGAATAAGGTGCTTCAGGAATAATTTAGTGCTATTGGAATAACATGTGGGGCTAAATTTATAGTGTCCCCATCAGACATGCAATAAATATTAAATACTGCGCCCGATAGCAAATTTATTGTTTTCATTCGTAATGCTAGAAGCGCGGCTCAACATAGTTAGCAGTTATTAGTCGAGGTTAGTGTGGTCATTAATAGAGCTGTGGGCTAAAAAATAGCCGGCGCAGCAATACTGGCGCTTGGCTGGTTACCTGCGCAAGCAGCACAGGTAACTGATTTTTCAGACTCTGGCGAAGCAACTAGTTAGTCATTCAAGTATCAGCCATTCAAGTCGTTGTTTATAACGCGCTCCTGGCGAATCTGTGTTTGCGCAGAAGGCATGGACACCCAAAGGACGATGTAAGTAAGAATACCAAAGCCACAAATGAATATGGACAAAAAGAAAATGACTCGCCACATCCAGGATGGCAAAGGCGTATATTCACCAAAACCGCCACACACACCGGCAATTTTCGAATCTGTTGCTGATTTTTTTAAATCGCTAAATTTACGTTCTTGGCTCATAGGTTACTCTCTGAATTACGGTTAAATTTAGATAGCTTAGATTTCGTAGCGATTGTTGCGCAGCCATATAGCGCCGCTCACGAATATCGCACCGATAGACACGCACATCACAAAAGACATAAATATTGAATAATCAAGAACAAGGCTGCGCTGAAGTAGGTACGCATACTTTACATTCGCCAATGTCTGTAAATATAAAACGAAGACATCCACAACACCTAAGTTGATACTTAATATTTTTTTCAATATTAAATCTAAAACAATCAACACGACTGGAATTAAGATAGCGGTGAAAAAAGGTGATTTTTTTGCGAGAGCTGATGAACACAAAAAGTAGCCAATAACTGGCATCAACATAAGCAGACCAAAAACATTTTCAAAGAAAATTTGCAGCGGAATGTAATATGCATTTCCATTTACGATTGAAGATACTAAATAGCCAACCGGAACACCAAACGAAACAAAGGCAATAGAACCGGCAATTATAAAGACAAAGCTGACGAACATATTAATCAAAAGAACAATTAATGGAACTGCCAATAACTGCATGCCTAACTTCACCAACACATTGGTGGTTTCACTGACCGGCATAGACCGCCAAAATAGAATTTCCTTATTTTTCCTATCATCAAATAGACAACGAAGAATGTAGGTCGCTAACACAAGAGAAAGAATTACAGTAAGAAAAGTACAATTAACATACATAGAGTTTAATACCAGGTCATTGAACCCGTGGGGTGTAGCAGTAATACTGGTTAGCAGGTCGAAAGATTTTTTCTCATCAACATTTTCACCGGTTTTCACAACTCCGCAATTTCCATCATTGCACTGAAAGCGTAACCCATCCCCATGAATAGAACTCATATCGTTCGTTACAGCGGCGTAGAATAGGGCCGAAAATGTAACTATGAAAAACAAACACGTTATGATTAGGGGAGTATAGATAAACCCCACTTTGTTTTCCCAGAGCTCTCTTTTAAACTGAGTAATAATTTTTTTGGTATCCATTTTTATCACCCTTTAAATACTGGTAGTAGGTTGCATTTTTGCAACAAATAAATCGGCAACGCTAGGTGTTGATAATTTACCCAGCAATTTCAACTGTTCCATATCCGTGTTTTCAAACACCATATTAAAGCCGCCGAGAGTGTTGCGAATATGTATTGGCTTTAATGCGAGCGCAGCTTCCTTTTGATTGGCATCTACTTGCAGCTCGACGAATCTATTGGGTAAATCTTCCATCGACATTTCGAGCAAAAGTTTTCCGTCATTGATAAAAATTAGGTCTGTAAGAATACCCTCTATCTCTTCCACCTGATGCGTAGTAATTACGATAGTTTTTTGCACATCATAATAGTCATTCAACAATGATTCATAAAACTGTTTGCGATAGATAATATCCAACCCCAATGTTGGCTCATCCAACACCAGCAATTTGCTATCAATTGCCATAATGAGCGCAAGGTGCAATTGCGTAACCATACCCTTGGACAATTCTTTAACCTTGTCATTTAAGGAAATTTTTGTTTTAGCGAGAAAGTCCATAGCTTTTTTACGGCTGAACTTTGGGTGTACGCCCTCGACATAATCCAGTGCTTCACTCACTTTTATCCAGCTCGGCAAGATGGCAGTGTCTGCAATAAATGAAACATCTTGCAGCAGCTTAACGCGGTCAGTGAATGGATTTAAACCCAGCACCTGTAAATCGCCCTCTACTTGCGCCAAGCCTAAAATACCTTTTAACAATGTTGTTTTTCCTGCGCCGTTAGGGCCGATTAAACCGACAATACGACCAGCAGGAATATTGACATTTATATTGTCGAGCGCGATTTTTTTGCCGTAGGATTTACGGATTCCTTGCGCATGAATAATGGCGTCCATTTATTGGCCCTCTTTAGTGTTTTTAATGGCAGTACAGAGCTCGTCTACACTCAGCCCTAAATTTTTTATGCGCGCAAGTAATGCAGGTAGCTCCGTGGTTAAAAATTTTTCTTTTTCAATACTGTGTAATTTTTCTTGCGCACCAGTCATTACATACATTCCCATTCCGCGCCGCGCTTCTACTAGCTGCATATCCACTAACTCCTGATAAGCTTTGCTCACCGTTAAATGATTAATCTGATAATCACTGGCAACCTGACGCACCGATGGTAGTGCATCACCCTCTTTAAATGTTCCGATCAACATCAAACCAACTATTCGCTCACGCAATTGTCGATAGATGGGTTGATCGTCGTTCCAGGATGTCGTCATAGAACCTTCTTCTGATTAATGATATTTACCGGCAATAATTTCATTAGGCGGCCTCACCCCAAGCAATTAAATACTCTTTCAATTTGTGTTTAGTGCGACGAACATTAGTTTTTACGGTACCTAACGGCATACCAGTGAGAGCTGCGGCTTGCTCGTGGGAGTAGCCATCAACAACGCAGATGTAAAAAACATTTTGCTGTACTGCACCAATGGAGCTCATTGCATTTTCCAAATCACACCCTACTTCAATTTTTTCGATATCCTGCATAACATCCACTAACTCGGCAATCTCTTCTAAACAACAAATTTGCATTTTATTTTTACGAAAAAAAGCCATCGCGCAATTAAAAGCAATGCTGTGTAACCACGTTGAAAGTTTCGCTTCTTCACGAAATGTTGCCAGAGAAATAAAGGCACGCAAAAATGTTTCTTGCACTACATCTTCTGCTAAATGACCATCCCCATTACACAAGCGCGTTGCGTATTTTTTTAAAGCACACTGATAGCGCGTAACGAGAACGGTAAATGCTTCTTCATTTTTGTCCTTCAAAAAGCAATCAATTAATTCAGCATCTGACATATTCGTAACAATCCTTTCCATTTCTGCAACCTCTTGACTTAACAATGCATCACCGAACCGCTGTTATACATAACTATAACACCAAAACAACTAAAGACAACTAAATTATGCAAACTGGCAATAAATTTGTTAGTTGCGCTGCCTGTGCACGTGCCGATGATTGATTTAAGGCTTGAAACGCCGTGGAAACAGGTGGCGGCCGAGTATTATTCCTGTTGTAAATGGGCCAAAAAGAGGGTTTAGTGCGACAATTATTAAACTGACCAACCTATGCGAATAAAATTTATGCTTAATTTCGAGCTTGTCGATGAAGTCCCTTGCGCCAATATTTTAGGTGAAGGAATACAGTGGAATCATCAGGATCAGTCTGTATGGTGGACGGACATTAAATCTAACCTTATTTATCGCTACCATCCTGCAACAAAAAAACTCGATCATTGGCAAACTCCTGAGCCAGTGGGGTGCTTTGCCTTTGCGGAAAATGACCCACGCTTGCTGCTTGCCCTAGCCACAGGGTTTGCATGGTTTGAAAAAGAGACCGGAGCCATTGAGTGGATTGCTCGACCTGAATCACACATAACTGGCAATCGTTTAAACGATGGTCGTGTCGACCGCCAGGGCAGATTTTGGGCAGGTTCG
>JANPKH010000472.1:0-2916 GCA_031425935.1 Gammaproteobacteria bacterium
TAGATTTTTCCAAAATTTTTTTGCAATACAATATTTGCTATTTTTTTTCCTATGCGCATTTTTTGAAAAAACTGCGGCTTCTAAAAATGTGTTGTATTAAATGTGTTTCTGCCATTTTAATATTTTCAACTGTAGTGGCAAATGCTGGCTTTCTGGAAATGCCAGAAACAACTGAGGCGCCTCAGTTCGAACGCCAAAGCTTATTAACAGATATGGATATTCCGTCCGTAAAAGATCGTGATCCTGATCCACAATCTGGTCCGCGCTTAAATGTTAAAGAGTTTCGTATTCAGGGATTGATTGAGTTTCCTGATCAAGGCATTACTCGCGAAAAAATTATTCAACAAGTGGAAGCGATTCGTTTTGACATGATGGGTGAGGGGAAATTATTAAGTTCTGGATATACCCTGGACGAATTGGGTAAGGTATCGGATCTTATTGTGGATATTGAGAAGGAAACACAAGAAGAACACGTTGGTCCCTTAGAGGTACAAAAATTAGTATTTCTTATTCGTGAGCAGCGCAGGCAACGCGGCATTACATTGGGTATGATTGAAACGGTTGCCAATACTATTACCCGATATTATCGCGAACGCGGTTTTATACTTGCAAAGGCTTACATTCCCAAGCAACAAGTACGCGAAGGCATAGTTACGCTAACAGTATTGTTAGGTGAATTGGGCGAAGTAAGTGTACAAAATAACAAGCGATATTCTGCTAAAACAATTCAAAATATTTTCAAAGATGATCTTGCGAAACCCGTGACCAATGATTTAATCGAGGAAAATCTCTATCTAATTAATGATTTCCCCGGGCTTTCAGTCCAAGGATATTTTGAGCCAGGTTCACAAGTTGGCGATACAAAATTAAATGTTAATGTTACCTCCGAGCAATGGTATGACGCGACGGTTCGTCTCGATAACCAAGGCTCGGAACGTTCCGGGAAATACCGGGCCTATACTGAGTTTTTATTGCATAACCCTCTAACCATAGGTGATGAGTTGGAGTTAGGTGTGCTAGGCTCATTTGCACCAGAAAACTCTACCTATGGCTCATTGCGCTACAGCGTCCCCATCATAAGTCCTAGAGTTAAATTCTCGGCAGGTTTATCGACTAATGATTTCGTGTTAGAAGAAGGAACGTCATTAGCGGCAAAAAATCCGGGAACAATTATTAAAGGTGAATCGCAAGTTGTTGATGCATCTTTTAAATATCAGTTAAAAAGAAGTCGTGTTGAAAATTATGCATTTGGATTAAAAGCTTCTCATATAGATTCACTAATATATATTGGTAAAACAAGTGTGGTTGACGATAGCCTACAAAATATAGAATTATTTGCCGACTTTGATTTGCTAAATGAAAAAGCAAGAGTTTTACATCAAGGTAATATTGCGATCACTGCAAGCCATTATATTAAAAGCGTCGACTCAAAAGGTGTTGTTTCTGATGATAAAGAATCACCGCCGATTCTTAATGTAGATTATTCGCGGCTATCATTTATAAATATACCTTTCACAAAATTGGAAAGCAGAATGGTGCTTAGATTTTCCGGACAATATTCCGGTAAAAGTTTGCCTTCTGTGAATCAATATTCGTTAGGTGGCCCTACGCGTACGCGTGGATTTTCTGTAACGGAATATTCTGCCGATGATGCAATTTATTTAGGTGGTGATTTGATTTTTAAAGGTCCTAGCTTTAACAATTTTAAAATTATTGGAGAGCGTATTGATAATTTGTTACAACCTTTTGTATTCGCAGATGTTGGTTACGGTGTAGTGCATCCTTTCCAGGATTTATCTCAAAATCAAACTGAGAATCAGGATCAAGAAAAAGTAAAAATTCCTGATGAATATGCTCAGTTGGTAGATGTTGGCTTTGGTCTAAAATTCACTTACAAGGAAAGTATGCGAGGAAATTTGGTTGTAGCATTTCCAGTTGCTGCAAAAAATTCAACTTTTGTTGATGGAGAAAAGCCTGGTGACGGTATGAATATATATTTTGATATGCAATATACTTTTTAGTATGTGTTAAATTTACCGACAATTAATTTTTGTAAATGTAAAAACTTAATTCTTTACAAAATGCTTAGGTGCAAAGAAAAAGTGGCAATATCAGGATACATTTTGTCAATGTACTATGGCTTTGACGGGAGTGTTAAATTTACCGACAATTAATGTACGAAAACGTAAAAATTGATTCCTTACGAAACATTTTTGTACCATGGAAAACGTTTTTTTTTGTTTAATTGCGAATTTCGGCTTATTAGCTACCTTTAGTGTAAAATTTTAGGAAAAATCATTTGTTCGTATTGTTTGAGGGTTGAAAGTAGACTAGGATGTTCCTGGGCAATGAGTTTGATCCATGTTGTTAAGTTGATAATTAATGCAATGCCTTTTAAGCTGAGTAGAAATTATCGTAATGTGTTTTTTATTAAATAGTAAGGAGTAATAAAATGGCGATTTATATTGAGTATGAAGGCATTAAAGGAAATGTAACTGCTGATGGTTATAAAGACCACATTTCAGCTAGTTCTATTCAGTTTGGTGTTGGCCGTGGTATTTCTATGGAGCCGGGCAAGCTATCCAATCGTGAAGCAACCCGTCCTACCATCAGTGAAATCACTTTGACTAAAGCTGCTGATACTTCTGCAACTGCTTTCTTCAAAGAGGCTGTAACTGGTGCTGCGGGCAAAAAAGTAACAATCAAGTTTGTTCAGACTGGTTCTGATAAAGTTGTTGAGTTCATGACGTACACGCTGGAAGACTGTTTGGTGAGTGGTTATTCCATCTCTGCTGACTCTGAAAGTGATCCAATGGAATCAATTTCTTTAAGTTTTGCTAAAATCATGGTCAATTATAATGACTTTGATAAGACTAACAAAACTTCAAATCATAACCACAACGTTGAGGATTTGAA
>JANPKH010000473.1:0-9047 GCA_031425935.1 Gammaproteobacteria bacterium
CATTTCAAGCAATAAACTCTCATTTTTAGTATATTCCCTCACCAATACAAGTCCAAAACTGTACTTAAGAGCTACCCTCTTTAAGTTCCACGAGGTTTAGGGCAAATACAAATTAAAACAACCACCGCCGAGTGCACCGCCATTACTCAATTGAATGAAACCCTGTTGGGTTTTGGATTGATGCATCAATGCCACTTTGTGCGCAAATAATAAACCAAGATGTGGCCTTCCGCCTGCAAAACCAATATGCATTTCCGTATCAGCCGCCACCGAATCGAGCATATCTTGAGGGTAACCAGGCCCATCGTCTTCAATAGATATACATAAATAATCCTGCGCTTGATGCGCCACAACGCGTAAAGAATTTTTACAATAACGAGCACAATTAACCAATACATTATTCACTACGCCACCCACCAAATCAGCATCAAAATAACCTTGCAATGACTCATCGCAAACCAAATCCAATGTAATTTTATGGCTTTGCATTACTGAATAATTACGTGCAATTTGATCATTTAAAATATCAATAACGTAATGCTTATCAACTTGCACATGAACGTGATCATGGCCCAAATGATAAAGTGATAATAACTGAATGAGTTCACTATTAATTCTTACCGCCTCATACTCAAGAACCGCGTAAGAATTAGCATGAGATTCATTCTGCGGCGGGTATTTCTTTATGACATCATCGATAGTGTTCATTAACATACCAAGAGAATTTTTCATATCGTGTACGCTTGAAGCAAGCACAAATGAAAAATCTATATCTATCTTTTTTGATTTCATTTAATCACCTGATCATCACATTAATTAGGAAAATTTCTTCCCGACTCATAGAATTTAAAAGATTCTTCCAATTGGCGAAAACGTAAATATTGTGTGGGAATAGAAGATATTATTTGCAATACTTCGAACAGCCAAATAAATTTAGAATTTGACCGCTGTGAGAGCTGCAAAGAGAGTTTCTATCAGAATAGCTTAAAACTCGTATATTACGAAGGCAGATATGGCTTTTCTAATCTCGACTAACCCAGTTACAATTAGCCCTTACATAAAACTGTATTACCAACTTTTAGCTTCCTCATTTACGAATTGCGATTTTTGAACAACATGTCTATAACCGATACTCTCTACGCCAACCCCCTTGCACAAGTGGACACCTTCACCTTTGATGAATCAGTAGTGAACGTTTTTCCTGATATGATAAAACGCTCAGTACCTGGCTACGCCACCATTATTAATATGATTGGTAATTTGGCTGAACGCTACGCCCAACACAATAGTACTTGTTACGATTTAGGCTGCTCATTAGGCGCCGCAACCCTCGCTATGCGCCATCGTATTCAAGCTGCAAATTGCAATATTGTCGGTGTAGATAACTCAGAAGCAATGCTTGCACGTTGCCAACAAGTTATTGCAGCGGATAGCGCTGAAGTTGGGGTGAATTTACATTGCGCAGATTTGTGCAAATTTCCTATCCATAACGCATCGGTCGTGGTCTTAAACTTTACTCTACAATTTATTGCTGTGGAAAACCGTAGCCATGTCTTGCAAAATATTTATGCAGGACTTAAACCCAACGGCGTTTTGATATTGTCAGAAAAGCTCGCCTTTGAGGATGAGCAGCATCAAGCCCTTATGATTGAATTACACCATAACTTTAAACGTGCAAATGGTTACAGCGAGTTAGAAATTGCCCAGAAACGCAGTGCTATTGAAAATGTACTCGTCCCCGAAACGCTTGCCACACACCGTCAGCGCCTTAAAGATGCAGGCTTTTCGAGTGTAGATGTATGGTTTCAATGTTTTAATTTTGCTTCACTAATCGCCATTAAAGACGCCGCTACTGATGATTAACCACCAACCATTTTTAAATTATTTATCTAATAGCCCTTTAGCGATTTGGACAGAAACACTACCGGCACAGATAGCTGAAGGCTTATGTATAAAAAGATACGGGGATTTACCAGCGTGGATAAACACACTTGCGACCTTGCCCGATTGCAAAAGCAGTAAAAATAACTTTTTAAACAAGGTTGAAATTGGTATTCCAAGTGACTGCGATGAACTGACGCGCTCTAAATTACAAGCAGCTCTCGAAGCACTTATTCCCTGGCGTAAAGGTCCTTATTGGGTTCATGGGATTCACATTAACACTGAATGGCGCTCCGATTGGAAATGGGATCGTGTCATTCCTCACCTAGCCCCCCTTCAGGATCGCTTAATTCTAGACGTAGGTTGTGGGAACGGTTATCACTGTTGGAGAATGCTGGGGGCAGGCGCACAACGTGTTATTGGTATTGATCCGTCACCACGATTTGTAGTCCAATTTTACGCCATTAAGCACCTCGCGGGAGACTATCCAATAGATGTATTACCGGTAGGCATTGAGGAGCTCCCCCCAAAACTACAAGTTTTCGATACGGTATTTTCAATGGGAGTTTTTTATCATCGTAAGTCGCCAATGGACCACTTGCGTGAGCTCAAAGAAGCATTACGCCCTGGCGGACAGCTCGTATTGGAAACTTTGGTTATCGAAGGGAAATTAGGAGATGTATTGGTGCCAGAAGGCCGCTATGCGATGATGAACAATGTATGGTTTTTACCAAGCTGCGCAACCATGCTTAGCTGGTTGAAGAAAATGGGTTACAAAAACCCGCGAGTTGTCGACATTGGTAAAACAACTATAGAAGAGCAACATTCAACGGAATGGATGAAATTTCATTCTCTTCCAGAGTTTCTTAACCCACAAAATAGCAATTTAACTGCTGAAGGCCACCCTGCCCCAATACGCGCCGTATTTGTAGCTGAGGCGTAGTTCACTTTAAAACTTCATTTCCATTTCACCACCGAATCCATCGCTAAAGCCTTCCTCGTTTATCACCTAACCCTTAACAACAAGCCTTGGGATTGGCCCTGGTAAGCTGCGCTTTCAAGCTGCTTTAACTCCTTGTCATTTAATTTTCCCGGACTGGAAATAACAGTATGGCTATTACCTATAGCTAATGCCTCCCACGTAATCCATAAACAGTGAGCCTCATCAGTACAATGAACCAGTCGCAAAAAACGAGTGTCAACTCCGTAAGAATGCAAAAAATCGCGGGTAACGTGGACAGGTGCTATCCAGGTTACCCAGCGGTTTTTACAACTCTGGCTGATAAAAGCAATCATTGGCATTAGAAATGCCAGCTGTTCAGATGAACCGTTCGCGATGATTAATTCTGTAATACCACAGACAGGAGAAGGTTCTTTTGTTCTTGCGGGATGAAATTGATGCGCTTTATTCACGACGAATTACTCCTACACTTAACCCTTCAATAGTAAATTCCTGATCACTTAAGTCCACATGAATAACATCAAAATCAGGATTTTCTGGCCACAACTCAACCTGTAAACGATTGCCAATACGTTTGTATCGCTTAACAGTGACTTCTTCGCCAATTCGCGCCACTACGATTTGGCCACTTCGTACTTGATCTGTTCGATGCACGGCGAGCAGATCACCGTCGAGGATCCCAACATCCTTCATACTCATGCCATTAACACGCAATAAATAATCAGCATTGGGAGAGAAAAAATTTGACGGGATATTGCAGTAGTCTTCTACATGCTCCATTGCCAATATCGGGCTACCTGCTGCAACACGTCCAATAATAGGAATACCGGATATTTTTTCTGGTAAGCGAATGCCACGCGACGCGCCAGGAATAACCTCTATAGCACCCTTACGTGCCAGCGCTTTGATATGCTCTTCTGCAGCATTGGGTGACTTGTAACCCAGAATGCTAGCAATTTCTGCACGAGTGGGCGGATAACCAGTCTCTTCTGCATAACTTTTAATAAGTTGTAAAACCTGTTCCTGCCGTACAGTGAGATTGTACATTCGTTGCTCCACATTGATCTGTTTGTTTATACAGTTAATGTGATTATATACAGCATTCTTAGTTGCGCAAGAAAATTTTGCAGAAACATTACTCAGTTCGGTAAATATATTAGAACCCGGCACATAAAATTAGAAAAACAGCCATTAGTGCCAGTGGCCGCCCCAAGTTAATCCTCAATATTATGCAAAGGTGTATCCAGCCCAAACTCCATATGGATCTGTGCGCACCAGAGGTTCAGACGACCGGCAGTTAGATTTTCTTGTTGATCTTGATCTAAGGCTAAACCTACAAATTTTTTTTCTCCTGGAATTTCTGCTTTTGACGCGTCAAATTCATAACCTTCTGTTGGCCAATGCCCCACAATATTTGCGCCACTCTGAATAACGACATCATGTAGCATGCCCATAGCGTCAAGAAAATAATCACCATAGCCAAATTGATCGCCGAGACCAAAGAAAGCAACCGTTTTATCAGCAAAATCCACAGCAGCGATGTCGTCCCAAAACTCCTCCCAATCAGATTGAATCTGGCCGAAATCCCACGTGGGAATTCCGAGAATAATTCTTTGGTATTCAGCAAAATCAAGCTGCGTAACATCGGCAATATCGCGCACATCTACCACATCACCACCCAAGCGCTTTTGAATACGATATGCAACTTGCTCAGTATTACCCTCGTCACTCCCAAAAAAAAGACCGATCTTCACCACATACACCTCTAATACAAACTGGAAATTAAATAATGAGAAAATAACGCACAATTTTCCCAATAAAGAGACTTATACGCAAGCTATAGACACTTCAACTACCTGAAAGAAGTAAATTAACACCCAGTTAACTTCTACCAGTAA
The DNA here is from genome assembly GCA_031425935.1 of Gammaproteobacteria bacterium. Lineage (GTDB taxonomy): Bacteria > Pseudomonadota > Gammaproteobacteria > Pseudomonadales > Cellvibrionaceae > Cellvibrio. Next base: position 4,741 of record JANPKH010000473.1, read on the forward strand.
ACTTCTAGTAGTATTCATACTTTTGGTAAATTCTGCTTTTCATTATGTTAAGTAACGTTAAACAGCTACAATTGTAATGACATAAGCGAATAGCCTACCGAACACTTTCTCTTTAAAAAAACACAATAAATTTATGAATAAATTACTGCTCATTGATGACGACAAAGAACTTAACCAATTGCTTTGTGAATATTTAACCACTGAAGGCTTTGAAGTAACCCCAGCTTACGACGGGGAAAGCGGTTTAATTAGCGCTACTCAAGGCCAATTTTCAGCCATAGTACTGGATGTCATGCTACCAATACGCAATGGTTTTGAAGTATTGAAGATATTAAGAAAAACACATCAAACTCCGGTACTGATGCTCACAGCTAAGGGCGATACTGTAGATCGCGTCATCGGGTTAGAAATTGGCGCTGATGATTATTTACCTAAACCTTGTGATCCACGCGAATTGGTTGCACGCATTCGCGCAATTTTGCGCCGCGCTAATACAAATGAACCTGCTCAAGCCAAACTTGAGAAAATAGACTCTGGGTTACTCACTTTGCATTTAGGCAACCGCAATGTAAATTGGGGAGACGCTGATATTGTACTCACAGGAACGGAGTTTAGTGTGCTGGAAATTCTGGTTCGTCATGCCGGACAAGTCATCAGTAAAGATGAAATGACTGAGCAAGCGCTTAACCGTAAACTCACACCGTATGACCGCAGTATCGATGTTCATGTAAGCAATATTCGTAAAAAACTCATCAGCGTAGGAGCTCATAAAGATCTTATTATTAATGTTCGCGGAGCTGGCTACATGCTCACACTTCATAATCAACATTAAACCGGTATGACGCGTCTTTATCTAAAAATATTTTTAACATTTTGGCTAATAACCGCGACGATAATTGTTGGCACCAATATAGCATTGCATTGGTTTGAAATTGCCTCAGAAAATAATTTACAAAATACTCATATTAAACACAAAGAAGAACCCGCCAAGCGCTTACTTTTTCAAATGGCAGGCAGTAGCATCAACCGAACACAGAATGAAATTCTTAATGACATGCGTGAATTTCCTGCGTGGTCTACTTATTTTATTTATGCCATCGACAGCAACAATAAAGACTTGCTCGGGCGCCCACTCCCTCCCGGTGTTTTATTGCTCAGCAGTCAGCTGACTAGTAAACATCCGTACGAAAAAGTTCAGGATAGAAATCGAAAATTATTTGGCCGGTACCTTACGCTGAATGATGGAAATAGTATTAAATTAATTACTATTTCTGACGGCTTGGATGAAGGACCAGACCGCGATATTATTTGGGAACTGTTTATTAATAATATTTGGCCATTATTATTAGTGTCTATTCTAGTGAGCGGTAGCGCTTGTTTTTTATTAGCTCGTTATTTCACGGGCAGCATCAAGCGATTGCAAGAAACTATTCAACGAGTATCTGCAGGTGATTTCAGTGCGCGAGTTAGCAAACATTTTAGTGGTCGAAAAGACGAAATTGCTATTTTGGGACAAAACTTTGATCAAATGACGGCACGCCTTGAAAAAGCCATGTTAGAACAGAAGCGTTTAATTAAAGATGTATCGCATGAATTACGCTCTCCCTTGGCACGTTTGCAATTTGCACTCGCCCTTGCGCAACAACGTAGTAACGGATTAGTGGATAGTGAGCTTGAGCGAATAAAACAAGCAGCTGATTATCTCAACAACATCATTACCGAAATACTTTCACTACCTGTGCACGATCAACTCGGATGGCAACTAGATGACACGCTGGATTTACACGCATTATTAAGTACCATTATTGAAAATTACACCGAAAGCACAACTGAAAAATCTATTCATATAGAATTTATCACCGATTGCACAGAAGCATTGGTAGCCACTCACGGAAATATGTTGGTGGGTGTATTTGAAAACATTCTACGCAATGCTATTTATTACACTCCTGTTCAAGGCAACATCAATATACATTTGCATTATTTTAGTGAGCGAAATATTTTTACCATCGTCATTATAGACTCTGGCACAGGGGTTCCCAACGAAAACCTGGATGATATATTTCAGCCCTTTTTCCGCACTGACTCTGCGCGTAATCGAGAAAGCGGTGGCCACGGTTTGGGACTAGCTATTGCTCACCGCAGTGTTACTTTACATTATGGGAAAATTTGGGCAGAAAATAAAACACAAGGAGGATTAAAAGTTATCGTAGAAATTCCGGCAAAAAATACATCAGAAGAATGAGTCAACTTACGAACTATTCCCCGACCCATCGGGATTTTCCCTGCACGCGACTTATCGCAGCCTAGCAACAAAGCATAAATACATTTGTTGGATTGAAGTGAAAAAACAAGTGAGCATAATGGCCCCATGAAACCGCCCGGTAACAAAAACCCCTTCATTCACGCCAACCTGAGCTGGGACGAACAAGGCCAGCCCGTCTCCAGCACTTTTAGCGATATTTACTTTTCCAGCGCAAGTGGATTGGAGGAATCGCGTCATGTTTTTCTTCAGCACAATGATTTATTGGAACGTTGGCAAGCACTTAAAACCGGTGAACATTTCACCATTGGTGAAACAGGCTTTGGTTCTGGTTTAAATTTTTTAGCAGCGTGGGATTTGTGGTTAAAAGTTGCCCCAGTATCGGCGCAATTACATTTTGTTAGTGTTGAAAAATTTCCGCTATGCAAATCTGATTTGATTCGTGCTCTCGCACTTTGGCCTGAGTTATCGCCCTTATCCGCGCAGTTAATTAACGCTTATCCCGTGTTTGTTGGCAGTGGTTTCCATCGCTTGAATTTTATGGATGGGCGAATAAAACTCACATTGATTATCGATGACGCGGCAAACGGTTTTACAAAACTGTTAGCGACGACTCATCCGCTGTTTGCGAGAACCGGTGCAAAAATAGATGCCTGGTTTTTGGATGGCTTTGCCCCGTCCAAAAACCCACAGATGTGGAGCAATGAACTGTTTGATTGCATTAATAAACTTAGCTATAACCTTGGCCAAAACCAAACCACCGCAGCAACTTTTAGCGCGGCAGCTATTGTTAAAAATGGATTGATACGCGCTGGATTCAGCATTCAAAAAGTGACAGGATTTGGCCGCAAACGTGAGATGGTGAAAGCCATTTTTAACGCTAAATCCGAAAGCATTGACCCTAATAAATTTACCTTTCGTGGCAGCTTCTCACCCTACCCAATACCGTGGACCATTCAGCGAGATCGGCCAATATTTTCGCAACAGCATGCCGTTATTATTGGTGGCGGCTTAGCAGGATGTCACACAGCGCGTGCACTTGCCGAACGCGGTTGGCGTATAACGCTGGTGGAGCGCAATGCCCAGCTTGCGCTAGAAGGCTCGGGCAATCCACAAGGCGTACTCTACGCAAAGCTTTCGCCTTTAGACGAAGCCCAGGCAGCGTTTAATTTGGCAAGTTTGCAATATGCTCTCAACTATTATCAAAAAATCTGGCCCGCGATTGGTGAAAAGTGCGGTGTACTTCAATTGGCCTATAAGCCTGCAGAAGTTGAATTACATAAGTTATTGCGGGAGCGATTTGCGCAAACTGATAAATTGGTAGAGTTTGTGGACGCTGAACGGGCGAGTGAAATTGCTGGAGTGAATTTGTCGCAAAGTGGTCTGTATTTTCCAGAAGCTGGTTGGATCAACCCACGTAAACTTTGTGCTGAATTAATAAATCATCCTAACATTCAAGTTATTTATCACACCGAAGTTCTGGCGTTAAATCAGGTTGGCGACGACTGGAAAATTTTATCAAATAGTGGCACCGTAGCGACTGCACCGATTGTCATAATCGCAACGGCCAAAGATGCTCTTATGTTTCCGCAAGCGCATCATCTCCCCATTAAAAGTATTCGCGGGCAAGTCACGTACCTGCCACAAATATCTAGCGGTTGTAAACTCAAAACAGTGGTGTGTGCTGAAGGCTATATTTGTCCACCTGAACAAGGTGTTTTTTGCACCGGTGCCACATTTAATTTAAAAGATACAGACACTAAAGTGCGCACTCACGATCATCAAACCAATCTCGATAATCTGCACGAACATTTACCTTTAATCGCTGAAAATTGGCGTGATGTCGATACGAGCCAACTGGTTGGACGCGTAGGGTTTCGCTGTACCTTGCCTGATTATCTACCCGTAGTTGGTCCACTGCCAATAGTAGAAGACATGGTGCGTGATTTCGCCCTACTGCGCAAAAATGCCAAAGCGGGTATTACTACGCCCGGTAGTTATTTACCCGGGCTTTATATCAACATTGGTCACGGAGCACGGGGGC
>JANPKH010000474.1:0-4267 GCA_031425935.1 Gammaproteobacteria bacterium
GCTTTCGTCATGCCGTAAGCAAAACGATTGGGTGCGCCTTTAATGGAGCTGGCCACTGAAGACATATTAATAATGGAACCACCACCACGCGCAATCATGCCCGGCAAGAAAGCACGGATCATTCGATACATGGAAGTTACATTTAAATCCAGGGAAAAATTCCAGTCTTTTTCATCACACTCTAAAATAGTGCCACTGTGCACATAGCCTGCACAATTAAATAAAATATCTATAGCACCGACTTCTTCAGCGAGCGCAGTCACTTCTTTTGAATTCAAAACATCTAACTTGCGAGTTTCGCAACCAACAATAGCGGTTAACGCATCGAGATTAATATCAGTTGCGATTACGCGTGCACCCTCAGCCGCAAAAAGTTCGGCACTGGCGCGGCCGATGCCTTGCGCCGCAGCAGTGATTAACGCGGTTTTTCCTTCGAGACGTTTCATGCTGATCTCTACTCTTAAATTACTATTTTGTTTTCGCGTGCCGCAGGCCTCACTTTTCTTTGCTTCGCCAAAGAAAAGTAAGCAAAAGAAAGGCGACCCAGATCGTTCGTGTTTCCTGCGCGTTTCGGAAAATTCACGCCGCTCCGACAAGACATCCATGTCGCGACGTCACTAAAACGCACGTCCTGTGCGTTTTACGAAAATTTTCCTCCAATGCTCGGCGAACTCACATGGGACCAATACGGTGCCAAAATTGATCCTTACGCAATCTGCCTTACCGGCAAACAACTCGGGCCAATGGGTTCAAATGATTTATAAGTCAAAATAAATTCCTGATGGCCTAACTCTTCTGACACGCTGCGCTTGCCCGAAGCTACAGCAATAACGTTTTGTAAAATTTCTGCGCCAACTTCATCAAGGGTTGCTTCGCCCTCTAAAATACGGCCAGCATTTACATCCATATCTTCACTTAAACGGCGATAAGTTTCTGGGTTAGCACACACTTTAATAACTGGCGAAATAGCAGAGCCAACAACAGAGCCGCGGCCAGTAGTAAATAAAATAACGTGTGAGCCGCAGGCGATGAGTTCAATTATTTCTGCGTTGTCGGAAATATTGGGGAAGCCAAAACGCGGTTCGCCATCGGGTACGACATCTAACAAATACAAACCACCAGCAGGAGGAATATCGCCGGGTTTAATTAAACCGCTGATAAGTGATGAGCCGGATTTTGAGTAAGCACCCATGGATTTTTCTTCGAGTGTCGTTAAACCGCCGTCGGCATTACCCGGTGCAAAACTGCCGAAACCCATGATGCGATAATAATTTTCCGCTTTGGCAACACACGCCTCAATTTCTGCGCCGAGTTCTGATGTGAGCGCGCGACTCGCCATTATAGTTTCACAGCCAATTAACTCACCGGTCTCTTCAAAAATACAGGTGGCATTAGCTTCCACCAGCGCATCAAAGCAGCGACCAACAGCGGGGTTTGCGCTAATTCCACTTGTGCCATCTGAACCACCGCAAATAGTTCCAACAATTAATTCACTTATGCCCATAGGCACGCGCGAAACTTTATCTGCCTCGGCTTTAATTCGCGCAATAGCGGCAACGCCAGCTTCAATGGTAGATTTGGTTCCACCGGTTTCTTGAATCACTAATAACTCAGCTGGACGACCACTGGCGCGAATTTCTGTTAATAATTTATCGCGGTTCATACTTTCGCAACCGAGAGAAATTAATAATGCGCCGCCAACATTAGGATGAATAGATACTGCGCGCATCATCTCGTAAGCGTATTGATTTGGGTAGCAGCCCGGAAAACCTATTAGGTGGACATCCATATTATTTGCAAGCGTGACAATTCTGCGCGACACGTGATGCGCACACTCCACCAAATAAGCCACAACAATAACGTTGCGAATACCTTTACGACCATCTTGTCTGCTGTAACCGCTAAATTGAATATTGTTAGTCATTATTAATTTTCACTCCTCTCCTGATTTTGCCGCGTGCGGGTGTGGCTGGGGATGTAATCGCTCTGCATATTGTGCATATGCACGTGTTCACCTAAGGCCACTTCTTGTGTCATTGATCCTATTGGTGCACCGTAACGATAAATTTTAGTGCCGGGCGCCAGTGCGTAGCGTGCAAGCTTGTGACCAACTTCGATATCAGTCGTTACCCGCACAGCTTGGTCATCAATAATAATTTCATCGCCAGCATAAATATGTACCACGCAAACCAAAACATTGTCGTTGGGATGCAACAAAATAGTTTGGGCAATTTCTTTTGTATTAATCATTCTACAGCTCAGTTAAAAGAAGACGGTAAAGGCGCACCGTGGTGCAATAATTCTTGAGCGCGCAAGCTCAGCCAAAATTCAGCAGGGATGAATTGCTGCATCCACGCCCCCGCTTGCGCAACCTGCGTGGGTGACGCCAAGCCGGCAATGACGGAACAAATTTGTGGATGAGCGCCGGGAAATTGCAAAGCTGCCGCTGCGAGCGGAACATCAAACTCAGCGCAAATAGCTTCTAAACGCGCAACTCGCTGAATAATATTTTGCGAAGCAGGTTCGTAGTTGTAAAAAAGAGCGCCGGTACCACTGACACCGGACGCTAAAACTCCAGAATTAAATGGACCACCTAAAATAACTGACACAGCGTGCTTTTCGCAGAGAGGTAAAAAAGATTCACAGGCGGTTTGTTCCAATAAAGTGTAACGCCCTGCCAATAAAAATCCGTCAAAATCACCGTGTAACAAGGCGTGCTCGCACACCTGCCATTCATTGGCACCCAGGCCGATAGCAGTGACTAAGCCCTGCTCACGCAACTCGTGCATAGCGTGATAACCACCTTCCATAAACTCGCGAAAGCGCTGCTCATGTTGATCGCCATGCGTCATAGACCCAAGGTCGTGTGCTAATAAAATATCGATATGATCTGTTTGTAATCGCCCTAGGCTTGATTCAAACGAGCGCATAACAGCATCGAAAGAATAATCAAATACGGGCTCAAATGCCGGGGCGTTAGCGAAGCCGTGGCGTACCGGCTCCCGGGAATCAGTGGGCAATAGTAGCCGGCCAACCTTGCTAGAAATAATAAGCTGATTGCGCTCACCTGCAATCGCTTCACCTAGCCGTGACTCGCTTAAGCCAAAGCCATAATGGGGAGCCGTATCAAAGTAATTTATGCCGTGTGCCAACGCGGCGTTAATGGTTGCGGTAGCCGCGACATCACTCATAGCACTATACAAATTACCCACTGGTGCAGCGCCGAAGCCCAGCGCTGGCATCTGTAGCGATGATTTACCAAAGCGCTTGAAAGCCGGACGAGAAATCGCTTGTATTGACGATGGCACAACCGACCTCATTTTTCACAATTGAATAATATTTCGCTAATAAAATAATTTTACCTGAGTATCGCCAAAGTTGACATAACTCTTCAAAAAGTTTTTCTAAGATATGTGTGAAAAAAAAAGAGCGCCTTAGCGCCCTTCGTTACTCAATGCATCCGCAATTTTTCGGGCTGCGATTTTTAGCTTTTCGATTACCTGTTCGTGGGTAACCGTCTGCGCTTTGATGGCAATAAAAGGGACGATGATAGTGGCCGTAGCACCGTTTAAACCTAATATTGGAATACACATGTCAGTAACACCATCTACGAAATCGCTCGGTGATTGCACGTAACCACGAGCGGCTGCCGCCCGGGATTTTTGGAGAAATTGTTCAATCTGCTCAGGATCAGCTGAGGCACGCAATTGCGGTAACCAACGGGCTTGACTCTCTTCAGGTGCAAAACCATAGAGCAGCGCACCTGAGTGGGTATCTATCAGACGGCGGCGATAGCCAACTCGCACCGAGAACCCCAAATCCATCGGGCTTTCAATACGCCCCACCACAACAATTTGATCGCCGGAAGGCACTGTTAAATGACATGATTGGCCAAGCTCGCGCGCTAGTTCTTTCATCACCGGCAACGCAGTTTCAAGCAATGAGCGCGCTGAGCCTTGGGCAATACCCAAGGTAAACAATTTGTTAGTAAGCGTATAACCGTCGCGGCCATCAGGAGATGCCTCTATATAACCGCGATGTTCCAGTGCCAATATCATGCGAAACAATTCGCTTACTGAGCGGCTCAAGGTAATGGCCATTTGCGACGTAGTCATAGGTGCACCGTGCCGCGCTAAAAGCTCGAGGACGTCCAAGCCTTTCTCAAGTGCTGGCGCGCGATATTTGCGGTCATTTTCATCTGAAGCCGGGTCAAGATTTTTATCGATATTTGCCATAGGAGTATTTTTATATATGAATAGTTAAAGTT
>JANPKH010000475.1:0-13531 GCA_031425935.1 Gammaproteobacteria bacterium
GCCAATGGAAAAGCCAAAAAGCCGCGTGACGACATCAAAGAAGGGCAGGTAGTACCTTTTATCGTTTACATTAATTTTATTGATTTGTTTGGTGCTGAGCAGCTGTGCAAGGTGTATTTAATGCGTGCTGGTTTTACTGAAATTGAAATCGAAAAACGAAAATTAGTGCCGAGTAATTTAACCGGTGATCCACGTGTAATTATGGCGGATAAAGCCATGGCCGAAGCAATCAAGTCGGGTTACATGATTCAGATGTTTGACGAGTGATTACTTACAAACGGATGTTGCGAACTAATTAAAAAACCATTTGTCTAGCTAGCCATTGAGTAGTCCCGATGGAGTAGCTAAACAAATGGTTTTTCTGATTTCTGCTGTTTCTGCCATTAAAATTGTTAATCCATTTTTACCAAGCAATAGATACTCAAAAGCCAATGTGGGCGCTCAATCGTCGTTGGCTATGTTTGCATTAATTCTGAGTTTACATCTTTTTCTTATTCTTTTGATCTTAAATGCTAAAACATCACGGAATCTCCAATCTAAGGAATCCTCATTAATACTTCACTTGTTGCTGCCAGAGTTGTCTAAACCCGTGCAAGTTATACAGGTGCAAAATTTTAATCATGATGTAGCGTTGGGGATAATTCGTTTCCCTGAACCAGAGCCTATTCGTGTTGAAATCAATCATCCAGTTATTGGAAATGAACAAAAAATTTACGAATTACCTAATCAGCATGCTGATGTACAGCAGTACGAAAATGTATTTGATCCAAAAATGCGCAAGAAGTTACAAGAGAGCAGGCATATCAATTCAAGACCCGCCCACAGCACATTAAAAAGTTGGACAGATTCGTCAGGCATAGAACTTGTCGAGATGAGCGAAGGAGAATGCCTCAAATCCATGCCCCAGATAGGAAATAGTAAAGAAAAATATTGGTCCTCATTTCGAGTTAAGTGCGGAAAAAATCAGAGTGACCATATGATGGATAGTGTGAATGCGGATTTAATGTCTCGAAAAAAATAAAAATCTTCGTAATAAAAAAGGCCAGCAATTAATTGCTGGCCTTTTTTATTACGAGTGAAGTTTTTAGGCTTCGGTATTAATCAGCTTTTTTTGGGCGAAAGCTTTTTGCTTCACTTGTACGCGCTTTTGGTTTATCGCTAAGGCTTATTTTGCCTCGCGGTGCATCGTCGCGGCTGCGTGGCCTATCTGAATTACCAGAAGGTTTATCAGTAAAGCTGCGCGGCTTTTCAGAAGTGGCGCGTGGTTTATCTGAGAAGCTGCGCGGCTTATCAAAGCTGCGCGGTTTATCGCTAAAAGGTTTTTCGCTGCGAGGCTTATCAAAGCTGCGCGGTGGACGATCAGCAGAATCGCGATTGCCAGAAGAATTACCGGCGACAGCGCCACCTTGGTCAACAGATATTTGCAGTGGACGATTGCGTACGCGTACAGTTTTCAAATGATTGATCACATCTGATGACAAGCCTTTTGGTAAATCGACTGTTGAGAATTCGTCGTGCAATTTAATGTGGCCAATATTGCTGCTTGAAATACCTGCTTCATTAGCGATAGCGCCAACGATATCGCCGGGACGCGCTTCATGATTACGGCCCACTTCAATGCGGTAGCGCTGCATATTTTCATCGCTGCCACTTTCACGGCGCGGACGATCTTCGCGCGGACGATCCTCACGACTAGGACGATCACCACGGTCTTCGCGCGGACGATCTTCGCGTGGGCGATCATTGCGATCGCGACTGCCGCGTTCTTCACGACCACCGCGATCACTGCGCTCGCTAGGGCGGTCGTCACGGCTACTGCGTTCACTGGAGCGCTCTGGCTTTACATCTGTAAATTTAACTTGGAGCGGGCGTTCTTTTTGTAAAATATAAGCTAACGCTGAAGCAATTTCTTCTGGCGAAACTTCATTTTTGTTGCTGAACTCGGCCAACAAATCATTAAAGAATGACATGTCAGGTTGCTCTGTTAATGCAACGGTAATTTGTGAAGTGAATTGTTCAATACGGTGTTGGGTTACTGTGGCACCGCTTGGTAATTCCATCAACGTAATCGGTTTTTTGGTGGCTTTTTCGATGGTGTAAAGTAAACGTTTTTCGCGTGGCGCTACGAACAAAATTGCTTTGCCGCTACGGCCAGCACGACCAGTACGACCAATCCGATGTACGTAAGCTTCGCTATCGTACGGGATATCGTAATTCACAACGTGGCTGACACGTTCAACGTCGATACCACGTGCTGCAACGTCAGTTGCCACAACTATGTCTAGCTTGCCCGTTTTTAAACGCTCAATAGTACGTTCACGCAATTGCTGATTCATGTCGCCGTTCAAAGGTGATGCTGAATACCCGCGCGCTTCCAATTTTTCAGCAAGTTCAACGGTGGCGGTTTTTGTGCGCACAAAAATAATCATGCCATCGAAAGGTTCAACTTCAAGAATACGAGTCAGTGCATCTAATTTGTTAGTGCCGCTTACCATCCAATAAACTTGTTCAATGTTGGCGTCAGTGGATTGGCTGCTGGCAATGCTAATTTCTTGTGCGTTGTTTAAATAGTTATTAGCAACATGGCGAATTTCTTTCGGCATAGTTGCCGAGAAGAGAGCGGTTTGACGAGTTTTTGGTGTGTGTTCCAAAATCCATTCAACGTCGTCAATGAAACCCATGCGTAACATTTCATCAGCTTCATCAAGCACTAAAGCTCTCAAGCTATTTAAATTTAAGCTGCCGCGACGTAAGTGATCCATAACGCGACCTGGTGTGCCTACTACTACATGCGCACCGCGTTTTAGTTGGCGCAATTGGGTAGACATTTCCTGGCCGCCGTAAATAGGCAGTACATGGAAACCAGGAATTTCGCTCGCATATTTTTGAAATGCTTCAGCTACTTGAATTGCTAATTCGCGTGTTGGTGCAAGCACCAGAATTTGTGGGTCGGCTTGTTTCATGTCGATACGTGACAATAACGGCAAAGCAAATGCCGCTGTTTTACCGGTTCCTGTCTGCGCCATACCAACAATATCGCCACCAGCTAATAGCACTGGAATTGCTGTGGCTTGAATGGGTGAGGGCACTTCATAGCCAACATTTTGAATGGCTTTGAGTACATTTGCAGAAAGGGCTAAGTCGGTAAATAGAATTTGGTCAGTCATTTTTTAAAACCTATGATATAAAAATAAAAGCAAAGCTAGTCATAGCAAATTAGACAATAAACTAATTAGTCAGTGAGTCGTTTGTTTTTTATATTCTTGATCGAGTCATTATTGCGCCACAATAAAAATTGTGGAGCCCATGTGGGCGCGATGATCGGGTCGCTATGGGTGGGCAACTTTTTTACAAAACGGTTCATATAAGTTTTTATACGAAATTTTTCATGTAAAAATAGTGGCACACAAATAAGAATTGCGGCAATGAAGCCTAATGCAATTTGAGGCGATTAAATCAACGAATCCCGCGTGCTTTTTCTAACACTAAGAAATGATAAGCACAGTGCAATCGGCGAGTTAATCCTAACTCTGCAATGATTGCGCACTTTGGCAGGCTGATATAGCGAACGGTCGTGTCAGTGTTGGGCAGCCCTCAGGCATCCTGCCTGCTCAGCATAACCCCGCAACATTAATCTCACGAAATAGGAGGGGCTTTACTGAAAGTGCGCGCAGTATAAGGGTTTGGCTAAATTAAAGCCAGTAAAAATATTAGTAAAATACAAATTGATACGCCAGACTATTTGCTGAAGGCTAGTGGCTAACCGGGGCTTCAGTTAGACTCATGCTCAAATTTCATTGTTGTGGTAGTTAAAGGTAATTGCATGTCTGAAAAACATATCTCAACCACCGCCCTGGCGCGTTTGCTCCGTAAAGAAAGCAAAGAGTTATTTGTTTTACTTGCTCAAGGTGGGTGGATGGTGAAGGTAGATAATCACTGGCAACTCACCGAAAAAGGCAAGTTTGAGGGGGGCATTTATATCAATCACCCGAAATTTGGCGAATATATTGCGTGGCCGGAATCTGTGCAAGATCATGCGCTGTTAAAGTTGTTGCCAGAGGCACCTTTGAGCGCTACTCATATTGGCGGAAAAGTGGATTTGCCTGCGCGTTTAATCAATTTATTATTGGCGGAACGAGGGTGGATTAAAAAACATATTCGCGGTTGGTTGCTCACACCGCGCGGAAAAATATTAGGTGGCGAGCAACATACTAGCGAACAATCGGGTATTCCATATGTGACTTGGCCGGAAACTTTACTCGACAACGCATTTTTTCTAGCAGTTATCGCGCAGATTAATGGTGAACAGTTTACGCAATCACCACAAGCACTCAGTGGGCAAATAATGAATGTCCAATCAGCTTTTGTGGTAGAAAATTGGTTATACCTTGCTAATGTACATCACGCTTGTAATTATAATTTGTATTCGGACGATGAAACAGTAACGGCCGATTTTTTTCTACCGGATTTGCAAATTGCTATTGATATATGGGGCAATGAGGATAATGCCTCCGCGTTGGCGATAAAATTAAACAGGCAAGATTTTTATAAAAAACACTGTTATGAATTTATTGAGCTGCGTTTTGATGCGATTAAAATACAGAATGAAAATGTTGCACAGTTAGATGAATTTTTAACAAAACAATTATTAGGCTACGGCCTCGCAATTTATTAGGCTAGGGCATTCCAATCATGAGGAAAAAACAATGGCAAGTGTATTTAGTTTAATTATAGAAGGCCAAATCCCAGGCAATTTTGTGTGGCAGGATGATGTTGCCGTAGCGATTTTAACTATTCAACCCATTCGCCAGGGGCACGTGTTAGTTATTCCGCGAATGGAGGTGGACCAGTGGACAGATTTGCCTGAGGATGTAATGTCGCATCTTGCTCACGTCAGCCAAAAAATTGCTCGTGCCTTAAAGCTTGCCTTTCCGTGTAAGCGAGTAGGAATGATGATTGCCGGTTTAGAAGTGCCACATACTCACATTCATTTAGTGCCAATGGATTCGATGGATGATTTAAGTTTTACTCATGCGAAAAATGCGGATGCTGAAGTGTTAAAACAAACTGCTGACAAGATTCGAAGTGTTTTAACCCAGTGACATAATTGGTCTAATAAATTCATCGTCTTTATTGATTCACTCGTTGTCGGATTCTTCTTCACAATAAATAAGACTGCCGAGGTTGCGTTTTTTTGCGTGATACATAGCAGTATCTGCGTGTGAGATAAGGGTGTCAGTATCTTCTCCGTGATGGGGGTAGATGCTGATGCCGATGCTCGCGGTAAGGCTCATCGTCACATCACCCACTGGGCTGGGAGTAGCGAGCGCAGCGAGTACTTTGTCCGCAATGACAACTGCGTCTGCGGCTTGCGCAACCTCGGCAAGCAGAATCAGGAATTCATCACCACCATAACGACTAACAGTATCTGTTTCGCGAACGGAGGATGTAAGGCAATAAGCTACTCGCTTAAGTACTTGATCACCGGCCGCATGGCCAAAGGTATCGTTAATCTCTTTGAACTTGTTGAGATCTAAAAACAATAGCGCCAAGTGAGTTCTATTGCGCTTTACGCTGGCGATTGCGTGAGTTAATCGATCCAACAAGAGTACGCGATTGGGTAGTTGGGTAAGAGGATCGAGTTCAGCTGCACGCGATGCTTTTTCAAGCGCTAGCGCGACTGCTTCTGCATCGATTTGGGCATTTAATGTTGCCAACACCAGTTGTTCGTTGGCCTCTACAATTTGGGGCTGTTGGGTTGCCCAAATGTTTCCCGTTTGCGCAATGTCTTGATGCAACCTGGCTAGCACTGCACGAGATTTTTCAATTTGCGCTTGTAGTTGTTCGAGTTCTCGAGCTGCCTTTTTATGCGTGGCTTTCGTCACATCATTCTCGGTGTGGAAGTTGTTCGCATCCGGTCCATGCGGTTTATTCATCGCTAGCTCCATGGCTAACAGTGGGTATGTCAGCGATGCGTTTTCGAGTGGGTCTGCCGCCAAGCAGGCCTTCCTGATCAAGTAACATTTCACCAATGTGAATACCATCATTAGCGACAGTGAATTCTCGCAACTCGTTTGAATGGGCGCTGGCACGTACCTTAACCACCGCCATAACGCGTAACAATCGGCTGTCAACTTCGATATAACGCATCACAACAATTGCGTCCGTTAGAAAGGCGGTGCTGTAGGGACTAAAACGTAAATCTGTGTAACGATCCTCTAACTCGGATGTCATTAAAACACTGACCCCTTCACTCGCTAAAGCAGAAACCATCCGTAACATTGACTGGCGAAAATCGACTCGGAAAGTGGGTGCCACGGCAAGCTCGAACCCTGAAAGTGAATCAATCACAACACGGGTAGCTTTGAGTCGGCGAATCTCGTTGATGATGAGTAACACTATTTCATTAATGGAAAGGTCAGGTGCGCGGCTGTCCACAAGGCCAACCTGACCGTTGTTAATTAGGTCGCTAACAACCCGATTCAGTGATCGGTTTGGGTGTTGTTCAAAAGCTGCAATAACACCCGTCTCACCGCAGCGCGCCCCTTCTGCCAAAAAGGCACTCGCGAGAATACTCTTGCCAGATCCCGATGGGCCAGCTACCAATAAAGAGTAGCCGCGCGGCAAACCACCACCGAGCATTTGATCTAGTATGGGTACTCCCATCAGTAGGCGTGGGTGAGACTGGGTAGCGACATCAGTTGGTAGAGGAACCGGAATCATCGCAGGCGGAAACACTTTAATACCAGATTCATCAATCCGAAAGGTGTGCAGCCCCGGTAGCGACGGCTGGCCGCGCATCTTCATGATCTCCATCTTGCGAACCATTGAGTTGCGCAATACGTTCTGACGTAGCCAGATCAGCCCGTCTGCGACCGTGAATACAGGATTAACATCGGTCTCACTGAGGTATTCACCAAGCAGGAACGTAGTGGCTTGCCAGCTTGTCATCAACATACCGAGCTGCTGCACGAATTGTTGTAAGCTGCTGTTGTTATTAATTTCGCTGGAGCTCGCAAGTGCGAGTGAGCGAAAGGAATCCACAAACACAAGCGCTGGGCTGTATTTTTCCACTTCCGCCACAATGCGAAGAAGTATCTGATCGAGGTTGTCCCCATGAATTTCATCGGCCAGATTAATAAAATGGATTGATTGATTAATGACTTCATTGTTGAAGAAATCGAACTGTTGCTGATAACGCAGCATTTTTAAAGGTGGTTCGCCCAATACTGTTAAAAACAGCGCAGGTCGCTCCGGTGTTGCCAGTGCAAACATTATTTGGTGTGCAAGCGTGGTTTTGCCGCAACCAGGGGAGCCCGCGATAACGTTAAACGAAAACTCCGGAAAGCCACCGCCAAGCACTTCGTCGAGCCCCTGAATACCCGTAGTTAAACGGTGAATATTTACTTTGGTGTTCATTGTGGGGTTTCCTCTGTAGGGTTATCGCTGAAAGAATTAGAGGATACGGAGATGAGCAAACGCTCGGTGAGCGAAGATCCGACCAGGTTGGTGAGTAATTCGTAAAATGTTTGCATCAGGGCGTCACCAGCAGCAATGACGTCTGCACTACTTTGTTGATCCAGCGTTCCTTTTAGCAAGGTAAAATTAATTCCATTATAAGTGCCAGCCAGCCATGGGTAGGTTTGGCTAGTAATGTGAAGGCTGCGTTTGAAAAGTGCGGCAACGCCTCGTCTCCCAAGGATAGGACATAAACTTTGCTCAATATCTTGCCATCGCAAAATTATTGCATTTGCAATCTGCAAGCTATTCGCATTTTTTTCGTACTGATGCACTAAACGAATCATAATTCTAACTTCCAGCGTTCAATGCTCGTTTACTGCAATGGAAAACCCTTTAAATCTCATGCTTTCACGGGCACATTACAAGAAGGGTCATATGAATTGAGGGAGAGGTGTGGGCAAACAGCTAAAATAATTCGAGGGTCTCCAATCACAATTGGAGACCCTTTTTCCATACATTTTACAAATGTATGGCACTTAACTCGAACTTTTTATGGCTCGACTAACGGCTTTTTCGGGCATCTTTAATATGTTCTTTTACATCACCAGCGGCTTTTTGCGCCTTGCCTTCTATCTGCTTTCCTAGGCCCTTGGCTTGGTGTTTTTCACTGCCTACGGCTTCGCCAACTTTTTGTTGTATCTTGCCGGCTGTGTCTTTTACGGTACCTTTTACTTGATCTTTATTCATGATTGAATTACTCCAAATTATTAATAAATCAGTAGCTGCAAGATTTAAATTCTGCGTAGTTTTTTCTTACTATGAATATTAGTAAGAGTGCCTATAGTCCCTGTTTTTAAGCACTTAGTCTGTGTGACACCGAACACTAGAATGCAGTAAAAATAAGGAAAATTTATTATTATTTCTTTGCGTCATTTTTTATTTAGTGAAAAATTTTCGTTGCTATATTAAGTGCCATTTTGCGTATTATTTCACGCGCCAGTACTTGGCAGGTCAGGGAAGGTAAAGCATGAGAAGGAGACGCCAAGGTTTTGACAACTAGTATTTTGTTACTTGTAACCTATTGAAAATACACTCTTATATATTTTGGCATCGCCTTTGCAAAACCCTCTGCAGCAACACATTTTGCGTTAATTGTTTGACGCTACTCATAAGAGGGTTAGCCCATGGCGGGCATGCAAAATATCCAAACCGCTAACGCTTTGTCGCTTGTACCATCTTTGGTTGAGCCGCTGCTTGTTGAACAGATTGTGGCTGTAAACTCATCTATTAATGAGAGTGGTCTGCCCGACAAAAATCAAGATTTAAAAAGTGCATTTGAATTATTTAACCAAATGTCACAGCAGTTAACAGATTCCTATTATTTTCTTGAAACGCGTGTCGCTGAATTAACTCAAGAATTAACTAGTGTCGCTGACTTGCGTCTTAAAGAATTAGCAGAAAAAGAAAAAATTGCCTATCGGCTTGAAAATTTACTGAATTTTTTACCCGGTGGAGTGGTAGTTCTGGATTCTTCCGGACGTATTTCAGAATCTAATCCTGCGGCGATTGATTTGTTAGGTGAACCGCTAGAAGGGCAGTTGTGGCGCGATGTTATCGTACGTAGTTTTGCGCCACGGCAAGACGATGGCCACGAAGTTTCTTTGCGCGATGGCCGCCGTATTAGTATTGCAACGCGTAACTTAGGTGCTAATGGCCAAATTATTTTACTGACTGATCAAACTGAAACACGCCGTTTGCAAAGTGAGTTGAGCCGGAGTGAACGGCTTTCTGCATTAGGTAAAATGATGAGTGCATTGGCACATCAAATTCGCACACCTTTATCGGCTGCTATGTTATATGCCGGTCATCTTTGCAATAGCAAATTGGATGAAAGAAAGCGCCAACAATTTTCTGAAAAAATTTGCAATCGTTTAAATAATATTGAACGCCAAGTACAAGATATGTTGGTGTTCGCTAAAGGCGAATTACCGCTTAATGATGTGATTACCATAAAAGAATTACAGCAAGCATTTGCCGAAGCGATGGAAGTGCCCTTGATGACCACGGAATCTGTATGCGTATGGCGCAATGAGTGTGAAGAAAAAGTGATTCACTGTAACCGTGAAGCGTTAGTTGGCGCGCTGTTAAATTTGGTGAATAACGCTATTCAAGCCGTGGAGCGTAATGCCAGTTTGCGTATAACTTTTGCCTTGACCAATACCAAAAATGCTAGCAACTTCGATAGTAAGGCTGGTAGCCGTACAGCTCTTAAAAATGCGCACGAAAATGTGCAGTTAATGATTGCAGTGTGTGATGCCGGCCCAGGTATTGCGCCAGAATTATTACCCAATCTTGGCGAACTTTTTGTTACAACGAAAGCTCAAGGTACTGGTCTTGGGCTGGCAGTGGTGAAAGCTATTGCTAATGCGCATCACGGTTATTTTAATTTGCAATCTACCTTGGGGCAGGGCACATGTGCCAGCCTCTATATGCCTTTCGCTCATCAGCAGGAGAAATAATATGGGGCTCACATCACTGGCAGCGCCTTCATTTTTAGCGGCACCTTCCAATGCAGATTTTGCAGGCGCGATAAAGATTTTGGTCGTTGAAGACGATACTAATTTGCGAGAAGCTTTAGCCGACACCTTACAGTTGGCTAGGTATCATGTAGTCACCGCGAAAAGTGCGGAAGAAGCGCTGCAAAAATTAACGCAAGACGAAAATGTACGGATGATTATTTCAGACGTGAATATGGGTGCGATGAGTGGCCATGATTTGTTGCTTGAAGTAAAGGCAAAATACCCACACATTCCCATGATACTTATCACTGCTTATGCGAGCATAAGTCAGTCGGTGGATGCCATTAAAAATGGTGCGGTAGATTATTTAGTTAAACCTTTCGCACCCAAAATTTTAATTGAAACTATTGCCCGCCATTTAGGTGTTGCACAAATTCAAGGCGACGAGCCAATTGCTCAGGCAGCGTCAAGCCGTCAACTTTTACAATTGGCGCAACGTGTCGCGAAATCTGAATCTACAGTGTTAATTGTTGGTGAGTCGGGCACGGGTAAGGAAGTGCTTGCACGTTATATTCACAATAATTCTCCGCGCGCGCATAAACCCTTTATTGCTATTAACTGTGCGGCTATTCCAGAAAACATGTTAGAAGCGATGCTCTTTGGCCACGAAAAAGGTGCTTACACTGGAGCACATTCAAGTGCACCCGGAAAGTTTGAGCAAGCGGGTGGCGGTACGTTATTGCTGGATGAAATTTCAGAAATGAATGTAGGTTTGCAAGCAAAATTATTGCGTGTGTTGCAAGAGCGTGAAGTTGAGCGATTGGGTGGTCGCAAAACAATTAAATTAGACGTGCGCGTAATTGCCACGTCAAACCGCGATATGCGCAGTGAAGTTGTGGCAGGAAAATTTCGTGAAGATTTATATTACCGCTTAAGTGTATTGCCACTGCAATGGGCACCTCTGCGCGACAGGGTAGATGATATAGTGCCACTCGCACAAAAAATTCTGCAAAAACATGCACAAAAACAAAATCGTCACGGGGTTACTTTAACGGCGCTTGCGCAACAAGCTTTGTTGAGTTATTCATGGCCAGGTAATGTGCGCGAGTTAGAAAATATTATGCAGCGCGCGTTGATTTTACAAACTACAAATACCATTAATGTAGAAGATTTAGGTTTAGATGCCGGGGACATGTACAGTCAAAAGCCTACCTTGGTTGAAGCTGCCCTGCATTATCAATCACAGCAACCCTATCAACCTCAAGCCCAGCATCAAGCTAATCAATATCAAGCCAATCAATCTAGCCAACATCAATCATCATTGGCGCGTAGCTTTATGGCGAATGCAAATAATGTTCATGCAGCACGAGATTATTCACAAGATTTGCGTGTGCCGAATAGTCTCAATGAAAGAATTACATTGATCAGTGATACGCCTTATACACCGAACCCAGCATTGGGTAGTGATTTAAAGCAACGTGAATATGAAATTATTATGGACACTTTGCATAAAGAAGGTGGCAGTCGTAAAAATACAGCAGAGCGCTTGGGAATAAGCGCGCGTACTCTACGTTACAAAATGGCGCGCTTGCGTGAAGAAGGTTTTGCCATTACGGAATAAAATTGGCGCAGCCATAAAACCGCATCTACACTCAAAAGCTGAACGGTTAGTTGCACTTTACGACTCGCCAGTCTGGGTTTTATATAAGTAAACCCGGCATCGAACTCAAATTGTTAAACCACTTTAGAATTGTGACTGCATGATGTTATTCGCTAATTTATCTTGGGGACATAAAATTTTAATTCTGTTAGCGCTTTTCTGTACTGGCATCCTGGTTGTCGGTGGAGTGGGTATTTACACCATTGAGCGGCTTACATCTAGTTTTAAAGGCAATGTTGATTTAGTCAATCACCGTATGGAAGCAGCCGCGGATGCGCGTCTTTCTTCCTTATCGATGGATCGTGCCTTGTATAAACTCATAGCGGCAATTGAAAGTGAGGAGATTCGTGTTGCAGCTGTTGAGGCGATCAAAAATGCCTCTTTTTTAGAAGAGGCATTACAACAATTATCCGCTACATTGCCGGGAAGTTCCCAAGTAAGAGAATTGATAGCTCTTGACCAGCAAATCAAACCGATGCGACTGCGCGTGCTGCAAGCCGGTAAAAGTAACAATGATGCGGGCGCCATGGCTGAATTAGCCCTAATTAATCCGTCGATGTTGCGTATTGAGGTATTAACCAATGCGATTTTTAAAGAGCAATTAGGCTTGTTGCAGAACCTGGCAGATTTGGCTACGCGCAATGCACAGGACGGTCGGCAGCGTGAAATTGAATTGGCGATAACGGTGGCAGTTACGATTGTGCTGGTAGTGCTCTTATCCCTATCAATGCGCAGCCTGTTAGTTAAACCCTTGCGTCATCTAGAGTCGACTATTTCACAAATGGCTGCTGGCAAGCTCAATATGCAAATCGGGCAAACTGGTGAAGATGAAGTAGGCAGAACCTTGGCCGCCTGTGGTAGCACTCTGGCTAGCTTGAATGCGATGGTGGTCGGCATTCGCGATGGCTCCAATCAGATTTGCAGTTATGCCGGGGACATTGCACAGGTGGCTAATTCTGTAAAACAAAGTGAGTCGTCATTGCAGGCGTCAATTTGTGCGTTGCTAGATGGTTCTGATACCGCATTGACAGCGACAACTAAAGTTGCAGACAGCGTCTCAGGTGCGTTGTTGGAGAGCGACAAATCACTGTATCGCGTGCAGGAAAATTTAGTTATCGTTCAGCTTATGGAGTCAGATTTTGAGGGTTATCGAACGCGTATAAAAGACACACTTCGCGTATCACAAAATTTGTTGGCGGCTGTTAATACTATTACTTCAGTTGCCGGTTCAATTTCACAAATTTCTCAGCAAACAAATTTATTGGCACTGAATGCTGCTATAGAAGCTGCACGCGCGGGCGAGCAAGGTCGCGGTTTTGCTGTAGTTGCGGACGAAGTGCGTAACCTGGCCAAACGTACGCAAGCAGCGACTGAAGAAATTACTAATATTGCGGGCAATGTGGTGTCAGATGTCAATGCCACAGTTAGTTCATTGCAAGCATCGGCTGCGGATGCTGATGTAAATACCCAGCGTTTGCGCGAAGTGGCTGGCAAAGTGGCGACATCCAGTGATGACGCGCAGCAAATGCGAGATCGTATGCAAGAGATTGCTACCTGGATGCGCGCTCAGCGCACAGATATCACTGGCATCACGGGGCATATCACTGTATTGGCGAATGTCGGAATTGATTGTAAATCGCAGGCAACACAGTTGAATAAAAACTCTGAAAGTTTACGCCTGGCGGCAAGAGAGCTGGAAGGAATGATGGCCCAGTTTTCATTGAGCGGTTGACCTGCAATTTTATTGTTTTAGATTTTTTTTTAATTTTCTTTCAGTTTAATTTTTCTTTCAGTTTATACTCCTCTTTCATCGTGGCCTGCTTAGCAATCTCAGCTCTTTCTGCAGCTTCTCCCGCAAGTTGAGCATTAACTTTTTCACGTTCCATAGCGG
>JANPKH010000476.1:0-3447 GCA_031425935.1 Gammaproteobacteria bacterium
CGATTTATCGGTAAGTGTATTACGCGGTATTAATATGGCGATACGTGCGGGTGAACGCGTTGCTATTGTCGGTGCTTCGGGTTCTGGTAAATCAACGTTGCTCAATATTTTAGGTGGTTTGGATATTCCGGATGTTGGCGAAGTGGAAGTCGTGGGCCAATTGTTGTCGAACCTGAATGCAGACGAGCGCGGTAGATTACGCAATCGCAGTTTAGGTTTTGTATATCAGTTTCATCATTTGCTGCCGGAATTTACTGCGCAAGAAAATGTAAGCATGCCGTTATTGATCGGTAAAATGCATTTACAGGAAGCAAAAGAAAAGGCGATAACTATGTTGCAGCGAGTTGGCCTTGGACACCGCCTGGAGCACAAACCGTCAGAGCTTTCTGGAGGAGAGCGTCAGCGTGTAGCCATTGCACGCGCGTTAGTTACTGCACCAGCCTGCGTATTAATGGATGAGCCCACCGGTAATTTGGATACACATTCTGCGGATAGTATTCAAGAATTAATGCTGGAGTTGAATCAGTCCATAGGTACAAGTTTTATTGTCGTGACACATGATTTGCGACTCGCTGCAAAAATGGATCGCACGCTAACCATCATTGATGGCGAACTGTTTAATGGTGAGCTGCCTGCAAAAACTCTCTGATAGTAAATTAATAATGAGTTGATTTAATGTTATTCAATAAAATATTTAATAAATTCACTTTTATGATGGGCGCACGCTACGGTATTTCACGTCGTCACAGTCAATTAGTCTCTTTTATTTCGCGACTTTCAACCGCTGGTTTGGTGATTGGTGTCGCCTTATTGATAGTGGTTATGTCAATCATGAATGGTTTTGACAAAGAATTGCGCGAGCGTATTCTTGGTATTATGCCTCAAGCCATGATTTATCATCGTGAAGGTATTGATAACTATCAAGAATTAATTGAGCAAATAAAAAGCAATAAAAATGTAATCGCCGCAGCGCCTTTTGTGCAAATTCAAGGATTGTTGTCTTATCAAAAACGTGTATCTCCGATTAATTTATTTGGTATTAATCCGGCTGCAGAGTCTAAATTAAGTGTGCTCGAACAATACTTGCCTGCGGGGACTTTTGCTGCGCTGCAAGGCAACGCCCAAGCCGTTATTATTGGCCAAGGTATTGCGGATAAATTGCGCGTAACTGTAGGCGAAAAAATTACTTTAATCATTCCGCATAGCTTTTCACAGGGTAATGCCAGTGATAATTCAAATGGTGCTGATTTAACGCCTAGCGTATTGATGTTAGAAGTCTTAGCTATTTTAAAAAGTAATACAGAAGTTGATCAATCCTTAGCGCTGATGAATTTAGATGCTGCTTCACAAGTCTCTGCGTTTCCCGGAAAGGTTAGTGGCATACGTTTGCAAGTTACTGATTTATTCGAAGCGTCTAATATTGTGTTTGATGTAGTCAATAGTTTGCCGAATGGATATTACGGATCAGATTGGACACGAACTTACGGTAATGTTTATCAAGCTATTCACATGTCTAAACAGATGGTGAGCATGTTGTTGCTGTTAATTATTGCCATAGCGGCGTTTAACCTTGTATCAACATTAATCATGGTGGTCGTGGATAAACAAGGCGACATCGCCATATTGCGTACTCTAGGGGCATCCAGTTCTGAAATTATCGGAATATTTATGGTGCAGGGTGGTTTAATTGGTTTTATAGGCACAGCGATTGGCGGAGTAGTGGGCGTATTATTGTCTTTCGTCGTTACTGATCTGGTGAGTGGAATTGAAAAAATAAGTGGTGTGCAATTCTTACATTCAGATGTGTATCCAATCAGCTACTTACCGTCAGATTTACAATGGGCAGATGTTTTGCAGGTATTACTAACGGCGTTAATCATTAGTTTTTTTGCTTCTTTATATCCTGCGTGGCGTGCTAGTCGTGTACAGCCCGCTGAGGCTTTACGGTATGAGTAATCAAATAAAGTAAAATATTTTTTTCAGTGAAAATGATAAAAAACTATTGGCATGTTTGCTCAATAAAGGTGCCAGGCGTCATTAAATCTTTCCGGAAATAGAATTCATGTCCGTGCTAAGGTAGAATGCCGAACTTTTTATTGCAGCAGTAATTTTATTATGGAAATTAATCCGCTTCTCAATTCCCTAAAAGACCTGACCGAGCGCACTAATGTGCTTAGGGGGTATCTTTGACTATGAAATCAAGAAAGAACGTCTCAATGAAGTTGAGTTAGAGTTGGGCGAAGGCGATGTTTGGGGAAATCCCGAGCGGGCACAAGCTTTAGGTCGCGAACGCTCAGCATTGGAAATGGTTGTTAAAACCATTGATGATCTTGATAAAGGCGTTAGCGACTGTCGTGAATTACTTGATATGGCCGCTGAAGAAGATGACGCGGCCAGCGTCACCGATGTACAAGTTGAAATTGATCGTCTTGATCAGCAACTCGCTGCATTAGAATTCCGCCGTATGTTTTCGGGGGAAATGGACCCTAACAACGCCTACCTTGATATTCAATCTGGCTCTGGCGGTACTGAAGCGCAGGATTGGGCTGAAATGGTACTGCGTATGTATCTGCGTTGGGGTGAAGCCAAAGGTTTTAAAACCACGCTCGAAGAATGTTCTGCAGGCGATGTGGCGGGTATAAAAAGTGCGACTATCCATTACGAAGGTGAGTATGCTTTTGGCTGGTTACGAACTGAAACCGGTGTACACCGGTTGGTGCGTAAATCACCATTTGATTCCGGTAATCGTCGCCATACTTCATTCTGTTCGGTATTTGTATCGCCCGAAGTTGACGACAGTTTTGAAATTGATATCAACCCTTCCGACTTACGTATAGATACTTATCGTGCAAGTGGCGCGGGTGGCCAGCACGTTAACAAAACTGACTCGGCGGTGCGTATTACGCATCTTCCAACCAATATAGTCGTGCAATGCCAGAATCAACGCTCGCAACATCAGAATCGCGATGAAGCTTATAAAATGTTACGTGCCCGTATGTATGAGCACGAAATGTTAAAACGTAATGCAGAAAAACAAACCTTGGAAGACAATAAATCTGATATTGGTTGGGGTAGCCAAATTCGCTCTTATGTATTGGATGATTCACGTATAAAAGATTTGCGCACCAATGTGCAAACTAGCAATTGCCAAGCGGTGTTAGACGGTGCTTTGGATCAATTTATGGTAGAAAGTTTAAAGGCCGGTTTGTAAAGGCAGCATTCTAAAAAATAAAAAAATGCATAAAATTATTTGCGTTTTTTGGTTGTGAACCAAATTCCAATTCCGGTAAAGCCAAGCACTATTAATAATAGTGCGAGGCCATCCATCAGCCAAGGGCCCAAACCGAATAGGCGGCCCGAGTGAAGATCTAATATCACTCTTTCCCAATTAATACTCACTAATTGTTTGTTCAGTTGTTGTCGCAGGGTATCAGGTAATTCTTGCAT
>JANPKH010000477.1:0-2168 GCA_031425935.1 Gammaproteobacteria bacterium
TGTGCGGCGGGTCTGGTGGGCTTGGCCGTGGCGCCCATCAGCCTGAATTTTCTTGGCCGCTCTGCATGGCCCGGCGTTTGGCTGGCGCTGCATGTGCTGGTTGCCCTGGCGCTGGCGGGTGCATGGGTCCAACGGTCGCTGCTCAACGACGGGTCTGGGGCGCGGCTTGCCGCCGCTTGGGAATCGCTGTCTGTAGGCTGGCTGCTGGTCACGCTGGCAGGTTTGGCCTTTTGGGCGGGTATGACTTTTCTGGTCGGTGCCAGCCTGGGTGGTGGCGGCCATGTCGCCGGTGAGATTGCGCGCGAGCTGGCTCCCAAACAGGCCGCAATGCTGGAGGGCATGCAGACGCTGCGTCTGGCTTCCGTGGCCCTGGCCCTGGCAGGCTCTGGATGGCTAGCGCATGCCTGGCCCCGCGTGCGCAACACCTGGTGTGCTGCCGTGGCCCTGGTGCTGGTAGGGATGGCGGGGTTTATGCCGTCGCTGGGCGGCGTTTTACTGGTGCTGGCCTATTGTGTGTCCGCAGGGCGTTGGCGGGTGGCCAGTGCTGCGGGCGTTGGCGCAGCTTGGATCATTGGTGCGTTCTACTACCAGTTGGCTTGGCCGCTAGCGGACAAGGCGCTGCTCTTGGCGGGTGCCGGTGCGGTTTTGGGAGCCCTGGCCTGGTGGGCGGCGCGAACCACCCAGGCATTCCATGCGCCGCAGGCCAATGGTGTTGCCGGCATGGCCCCGTTGCGCAAATCACAGGCCGGTCTGGCCTTTGCGGCACTGTTGGTGTTGCTGGTGGCCAATGGCGCCATCTGGCAGAAAGAGAACCTGATAGCACACGGCCAACCGCTGTTTGTACCGTTGGCGCCAGCAGACCCCCGCTCGCTCATGCAGGGTGACTATATGACTCTGCGTTTTGCCTTTTCCGACGCGGTACGTGTGGCCGACACCACACTGGGCGCAGGGCAACGCCCCCATGTGGTGGCCAAGCGTGATGCACGTGGCATTGCCACTGTGGTGCGCCCGGATCTGGGCACGCCGCTGGCGGACGATGAACTGCGCATCGAACTGGCTCCCAAGAACGGTGGTTGGGTGCTGGTCACCGACGCCTGGTTTTTCAAGGAAGGCGAGGCCGGCCGCTGGGCCCAGGCCAAGTACGGCGAGTTTCGCGTTGGCAAGGACGGCAGGGCTTTACTGGTTGGCCTGCGTGGCGCGGATCTCAAGGCGCTGTAGCTGAAGCGCCGGCGGACCCGAAGCGCGGGAGCTAGCTCTTTCGCACGATGCGTTTGGCAGGGCGATCGATACCGCTGTCGTTGCCCGGTTTGTCGGTGTACAAATATGCCGAAATGGCGTCTGTCAGTTTCTCGGCCTGGGCCACCTGGTTGTCGCCACTGACCATCAGGCTGGTGACAAGGGCCTCTATCACCAGCAGCGCCCCCGTGTAGCTGCTAGACAGCACCGGATGTGTGGCGGGTGCCACCAGCACATCGTGTGACCAGTTGACCAGCGGAGAGGCCATGGAGTCGGTCAGCGCGACCACGTGTGCGCAACGGTCCCGCGCGTAGCGGGTCAGCATGACCGCATCACTTGCGTAGCGCGGGAATGAAATGGATACCAATAAATCCTTGGGGCCGATATTCATCAGTCGCCCGGCCGCAACCTCGGTGCCACCAAATTCCACGACGTTGATGGCCTGGCGGCAAAAGGGTTGCAGGTCCAGCGCCAGCATGGCAGACAGATGGGCGCTGATACCAAAGCCCAGTGTGTACACCGTCTCGGCCGCCAAAATCTTGTGCGCCGTGGCGATCAGCATCGCCGGGTTCAGGCCCGCGGCGGCCGCCTGGAAGTTGCTGACACTGGCGTCCAGGCTCTCCGCAATGATGGGCTTGCCGCTGCTACCGGCCTCGTCTTTGCGTTGCAAGACGTTGCGTAACTTGTCGACCGGCTGGAACACGGGTTGCAATGCCGTTTGTAATGCGTCGGCCATGCCGCTGCGCAGTGCACCAAAACCGCTAAAGCCCAGTGCCCGCGCAAAGCGGCTGAGTGTGGCGGTGGATGTCTGGGCATTCGCCGCCAGTTCCTCAATGCCCCAGGCCGTGGCGCGCACCGGGTTGCGCAGCAAAAAGTCGGCGATGGCCACATTGGTCCCACGTCCCTCGGCCAGTACGGCACGCAACTTGAAG
>JANPKH010000478.1:0-16992 GCA_031425935.1 Gammaproteobacteria bacterium
GGCGCGGTAACTTGGTCATTGGGAAGCGTAGCTGCGGGAGCAAGTGGCACTCTGAGTATTGTGGCATTCCCCACCGGCACGACCGGAAATCTAACCAGCCTAGGAGTGTTGAGCGCGAGCAATGCGACTAGCGCGACTGCCAACGCAACGGTTGCTATAGGCGGCTTAACCGTCAGCAAAACTACTTCAACACCCATTATTGCAGCCAGCGGTACCGCCACTTACACCATTACCCTAACCAACTCGTTAGGCTCAGCGGTAACCACAGTCAGTGTCACTGATACCTTGGCAGATGGATTTAGCTACAAGCTCAGCTCAGCCACTGTTGGTGGTACACCCACTGAACCGACCTTCGCCGGGAGTGATACAGCTCGCCTACAGCCGCAATGGACTGGCCTAACAGTGGGCGCAAACGGCAGTTTGGTGATCACTTTTCAGGCAGATGCCGCAAGCTCGGCGGGCGCAGGTACTTATCAAAATGATGTTGCCGTCACCGCCGCTGCAGGCGTAGGCATTCTGCAATTCGATGCTTTAAGCAACACCGCAGAGGATGTGACTTTGCTTGCGGCCAGTCGCGGTGTGTTGAAGGGTTATGTGTTCTACCGCAACGGCGGCAGTGGCAGCAGTTTTATTCCGGGGTCTGATTTACCACTGGCGAATGTGCGGGTTGAAATCTATAAATCCGGTGCCGATTGCTCTGATCCTTACAGCGCAACTTGTTATGTCGTATTTACCGATTCCAATGGCTACTTTCAAAAAGTAACGGCGGCTGAAGACTGGTACGTAAAAGTTGTTAGCAACACCGGTGATTTAAGCTCCAGCTGGGATCAAGTGGTGGGTAATAACTCCACTCAAGTCTCAGTGCCGGATCAAAGCAGTGTTACAGATCAAAATGGCTTCCAATTAGTGACGGGCTATATGGTCACTGCATCAGCCAATACGGGCGGAAGTATCAGCCCAAGTAGCCATACAGTTACTAGTGGCAATACCACTGCTTTTACCGTTACGCCTGACACTGGCTATAGCATCGCGCCGGTAACCGGCACTTGCGGTGGTACCTTAAATACCGCTACTTTTACGACTAGTGCAATTACTGCGGCCTGCACAGTAATTGCAAACTTTACCCTGACAACCTATGCCGTAACCTTTGATTTAGTTGGCGGGTCTCGCACCGGTGGCGGCACCCTCAGTCAAACCGTTGCTTACAGTACGGCTGCGACAGCTCCGTTATTTACAGCGCCTGTTGGTAAAACATTTACGGGCTGGAGCACTATGTTTAGCTCCGTTACTGGTCCTTTAACAGTGACTGCGCTTTACACAGATACAACTTATAACGTAACTCCTAGTGCGGGAACTGGCGGCAGTATTAGTCCTTCGACAGTGCAGTCAGCAATACACGGCAATACAACCAGTTTCACGATAACGCCAACCACAGGTTATAGCATCGCCTCAGTTGGCGGTACTTGTGGTGGCAGCTTGAGCAGCGCAACTTACACCACTAATACCATCACAGCAGACTGCACCGTAGTAGCAAGTTTCAGCCTGACGAATTACACCGTAACCTTCGATTTGGATGGAGGAACACGCACCGGTGGCGGCACCTTAAGTCAGTCGGTAGCTCATGGCAGCGGTGCAACAGCACCAACCCTAACACCGCCAACAGGTAAAGTGTTTGCCAGCTGGAGCACGAGTTTTAGCTCAATCACAGGCCCTCTTACTGTCACCGCCATCTACGCAGATGCAACCTACAGCGTTACACCCAGTGCAGGCACAGGCGGTAGCATCAGCCCCTCTGGTGTACAAACAGTCACTCATGGAAATACCACAGGTTTTACTGTCAGCGCTAATACTGGATACAGCATCGCCTCATTCGGAGGTACTTGTGGAGGCAACCTAAGCGGAACAACTTACACCACCAACGCTATCACCGCGAATTGCACAGTGGTAGCCAGTTTCACCGCAAACACTTACACGGTCACCTTCGATTTAGACGGGGGAACACGCACAGGTGGCGGAGTATTGAGTCAATCAGTGGCTTACAACACTGCTGCAACGGCACCGACGTTAACTCCACCCTTGGGTAAAGTTTTTTCCAGTTGGAGCACGAGTTTTAGCTCAATCACTGGCCCACTAACCGTTACCGCAATTTATGTGGACGCAACCTACAACGTTACACCCAGTGCCGGCATCGGCGGCAGCATTAGCCCAGCTACTGTGCAAACTGTGACTCACGGTAATACAACTACCTTCACGGTAACCGCAGACACTGGCTATAGCATCGCATCGGTAACAGGTACTTGCGGTGGCAACTTGAGCGGCACGAATTACACCACAAACGCGATAACTGCTGATTGCACAGTCTTGGCAAGTTTTAACGCAACTAGCTATACGGTCACCTTCGATCTAGCAGGCGGCACGCGCACGGGCGGTGGCAGTTTAAGTCAGTCAGTGGCATATAGCAGTGGAGCAACCGCACCGACATTGACCCCTCCGACCGGTAAAACATTTACTGGCTGGAGCAGTAGTTTCACATCCATCACCGGCCCTTTAACGGTAACTGCACTTTATGGAGACGTTACTCATAGCGTAACGCCAAGTGCTGGCACCGGCGGCAGCATTAGTCCGGCAACAGTGCAAACCATAGTGGACGGTGCTACCACCAGCTTTACAATAAGCCCGAATACCGGCTACAGCATCGCGACGGTTACCGGAACTTGCGGCGGCAACCTAAGCGGAACAACTTATACCAGCAACCCTGTCACAGCAGACTGCACTGTAGTAGCCAGTTTCACTGCATTAAGCTACACGGTGACCTTTGATTTAGTAGGCGGTGTCCGCACTGGCGCTGGCGCACTGAGTCAAACCGTGAGCTACGGAGCAGACGCAACTGCCCCAACCTTCACGCCTCCAACAGGTAAAACCTTTACCGGCTGGAGTTCCAGCTTCACGTCGATTACTGGCAACCTAACGGTAACAGCGCTTTACGGAGATGTTACGCACAGCGTGACGCCGAGTGCTGGTACTGGCGGCAGCATTAGCCCGGCAACTGTCCAAACCATAGTAGATGGCTCTTCCACTAGTTTTACCATAAGTGCAAACACTGGCTATACGATTGCCGCAGTCGGCGGCACCTGTGGCGGCAGTTTGACCGGCGCGAGCTATACCACGAGTAGCATCACCGCAGACTGTACAGTTCAGGCGAGTTTCACAGCAACGGCCTATCCCGTGACCTTTGACTTGGATGGCGGCACCCGCACCGGCGGTGGAGCGCTAAGCCAAACAGTTACTAACGGAGCTGCTGCAACCGCACCCACTTTTACGGTTCCCGCTGGAAAAACATTTACCGGATGGAGTTCGAGTTTCACATCAATCACTGGCCCACTTACAGTAGTTGCTCTTTACTCGAATGCGACCTTTAGCGTAACGCCGGGCGCTGGCACGGGTGGCAGCATTAGCCCGGCAACCGTCCAAACAGTGGCAGACGGTGGAACGACAAGTTTTACGGTGACACCGAACACTGGGTATAGCATTGCTTCGGTTACGGGTACCTGCGGCGGTAGCCTGAGCGGCAATACCTATACCACCGACGCCATAGCGGCTAACTGCTCGGTAACGGCCAGCTTCACTGCATCAAGCTATACAGTAACCTTCGATTTAGCTGGCGGTAGCCGAACCGGCGGAGGTACGTTGAGCCAATCCGTTGCCCACGGCGCTGCCGCAACCGCCCCGACCTTAACTCCACCAACCGGCAAAGTCTTTACCGCATGGAGCGCTACTTTCAGCGCAGTCACCGGATCACTCACTGTTACAGCGCTCTATGCTGATACCACCTATACCGTCACTGCTACTGTGAGTTCGGGCGGTAGCATCACTCCCGCAACGGTACAAACAGTCGCCTATAACGCAACTGCCAGCTATCAAGTCTTACCGGAGTCAGGCTATGTTTTGACAGGGGTGACCGGAGCCTGTGCGGGCAGTCGTTCAGGGGATATCTACACAACCTCGGCTATCACCGCCGACTGTGCGCTGGACTTTACCTTCCATAGAATCCTGAAAATTGTCGATGAGCAAGGCAATGCCTACACCGGCGAAGTTGTAGGACGAGGTGCGCGCCGTACCTTCTCGATTTCAGGTGGCTCCTTAACGGGAGGAGTCAGCAGCCCGTCCATAGCAGCGAGCGTAAAACAAGCGGGCACAGCAACGGACATGGCTAGCGGTTCAGCAATCGATTTCCTTGCTGCCGCAGGTGCAACCCTGGTCGATAACGGTGACGGCTCTTATAGCTTTGCTGCCAACCGTGCTGGACGTTATACCATCACCTTTACCGACGCAGATGGCCAGTCACTAACCATGACTTTCACTGTCTACCCGGCAATTGGATTTACCAGTACCTATCAGGAAAGCGCTGCGGGCAAAACAACGCAAGTACGTGTGTTGCTCGACGATGATCCTATCGACTATCCGGTAGAGGCTCCTTTTGCAGTTGACGGACATGTGCTTGCCAACGATTTATCCGCGCAAGGTTCGTTCACCGTTCTTGAGGGTCGAATTGCCAATCTTCAATTCGTACCCGGTGCTTCCTCCGGCGATATTGATTTTGTGCTGAGTTCGACTGGCCTACAAAATGCGGTTTTGGGCGGTATCTTCCAGCATAAAGTAAGCCTTAAAGATCTTGCCAGCGTGCCGTTAAATCTCAATTTAACGGCGCAACAAGCGGGCGAAAACAAACAGCTCATGTTAAATGCCGATGGCACGGCCACGCTTTTCACTTCCTTAACAGGAAGTGGTTACAGCTACGATTGGAGTGCATCAGCGCCTGAACTAAACATTGGCAATGCCACCGGTGCGCAACCCACTTTTAATCCGGCAGCACTCAATGGTGCCTACCTTGTGAAAGTTACCGTGACCGAATTGGCTGCACCTAATCGCAGTATAACCGTCGAGCTTTTACTGCGTATTGTTGCCACTGAGCCCGCGTCTTACACCAACTTTTACAATCTTGAATATCAAGTCAGCCCGCACCGGTTACCGATTTGTACTGATGGCGGTATGCAGCGGGTAGACGCCTGTCAGGACGAAATGAAAGCAATTTATATGGAGACCTTGAGCACCTATGAAATCAAACTGGGGCGCTCGTCGGATTACGCTTCCTGGCGCGATTTGGAGTTCGCGTTAGCAACAGAAGTTAGCGATATTCGCGATGCCGACGGCAAATCCGCACCTAATCAAAAGGACGTGCAATACCTCCATCTTGGTTACGAAGTTGATTTCGAAATTTCCGGTTTGGAACAAGCAGGACAAACAGTTCCTGTAGTTATTCCGCTTAAACCTGGCCTGACGATTCCGCAAAATGCTGTGTGGAGAAAATATTCCGCTGGTGGTTGGCACACGTTTGTAGTGGACAGCGTAAACCTCCTATTTTCCGCCAAGCGCGATACTAGCGGCCAGTGCCCGAGCCCATCTGCAACTAATTGGAACTCAGGATTAAATGCAGGTGACGACTGCGTGCGCTTGATTATTCAAGACGGTGGACCAAACGATTTGGATGCGCGTGCCGATGGTGTCATTCGCGACCCAAGCGTTCTTGCAGTTAAAGCAGAGGTCATTGAAGTGACAACTGTTGGCAAAGGCAAAAGTCGTGGCGGAGCAATTGATATGTTGTTCTTGCTATCGTTGATACTAATCAGTTTGTTAATGCATGCGCGCAGCATCAACGCGCGCAAAATTGCATTCTTAAAATTAAATCAGAACAGTAATCATGTAAGAACAACAAATAATCAGAACAACAATTAAATCAGGACAACAACAATGAATAAGCTCCATGCGCCACGTGCTAATTTTTTAATGGGATTTTTTTTGTTAGCGTCACTCAATGCAGCTGCCGATGGCACAGATGTCCACGATGAAAAATTTTATCTTGGTGGTTTATTAGGACAAGCCCGCGGCGATGTAGGTGCTGCAGAAATGAATGACCGAATGGCGGCCTTGGGTTATGACGCTGAGGCACAGGTCAGCAATCAAAACAGAACAGCGTGGGAATTATTCGCTGGCTATAAATATTCGGACTATTTAAGTGTTGAGGCAGGCTATATTGATCTGGGTGAAGTGCGTACACGCCTTAAGGGCTCAGTGGTAGATATTAATGATTATCTTGCTAGCGCGAACCTGGTACACCCACGCTCCGCTAGCGGTTATGAATTAGCAGTGCTAGGACGCTATCCAATAAATGAAAAAAATTATCTTTATTTGCGCGCGGGTTTACTCTTTGCAAACTCTCGCTATGAAGCGGATGCAGAAGTTGATTTTGCCAAGCGTTCCAACAGCAGTCGTGATGGTTTTGTTGGCATTGGTTATGGCTATGAAATAAATGATCGCTGGGGAATGCGTGTAAGTTATGAAAACTATCGCGTTGAGGATGAAAATATTGGCCTTTTAGGTTTAGGTATTCAATATAAATTTCATCATCATAAAACTGCCGTTGCAGCTGCGCCAGAAGTTGTAGCTGCGATACCGATTAAAGAAATAAAAACACCAGAAGTTATTGTCGACCCTTGCACACAATCTACTTCCGCAAAAGAAAAATGTACGCGTGAATTAATTCAACCTGCATTAATTCAATCTATATCCATTAAACTTGCAGTTCAATTTGATACTAACAGTGATGTGGTTAAAGATATTTATCTCGCCGATATTCGCAAACTCGCGGATTTTATGAACGAGCATAAAAACACTAAAGTTGCCATTGAAGGTCACACCGATGACCGAGGAAACGATCAGCTCAATAAAAATTTATCCCAACGTCGCGCTCATGCTGTGCGCAATATTTTAATTGAAAAGTTGGGTATCGAAAGTGGCAGAGTAGCTTTTGCAGGTTACGGTGAAGAGCGCCCAATTGCGAACAATGCAACCGAGCAAGGCCGAGCGGAAAATCGTCGAGTGATGGCGGAAATAAGTGCAAGTTCTCAAAAGAATTAAGCGAAATTTTTACCGTAATTCTCGAAAGCAGTAAGGGAGTTCTATTTAAACTTAACCCAAATACTTAACCCAAACAACATAGGATGGGCGCTAAATACTATAAGAGACCTTTGCACGATGTAGCGAGCGATGCCAGTACAAGGCAAAAATTGCTAAAAAAGCGGAGTTTACACGAAGTAAATGAGCATTTTTTAGCAATTTTTAATGCAGTATTGTCGAGCGCAGTAATCGGGCAAAGGTCTCTATAAATATTCTAAGCCCTCATTAGCGTATTGAAGCCAAGTTGCATATACTGTATTTAAATACAGTAGTTGTGCAATATCATGAATCCTACATCCGCAGATACTCCATCCATAGATACTTCCGATATCCGCCTTGAGCAATTGCTTACTCGCACCGATATTTGGCGTGGCAATTCCCGAGCCCTTGCACCGCAGATGACGGTGGATAGTGGCTATGCAGAAGTAAACGCAGTATTGCTTAATGGCGGATGGCCAACGCGCAGCCTTGTTGAGGTGTGCCAAAGGGGATTTCACCAGCAGGAATGGCTTTTGTTTTCCCCTGCGCTAAAAGCGGCTACCGGCTACATCGTTTTACTGAACCCCCCCGCTATTCCCTTTTGCCAGACGCTTATCCAGATAGGTATAGATCTTGAGCGGATCATTATCGTACAAACTGCGAATAAGGCTGACTTTCTGGCGAGCTTCGTGGAACTGGCTCGTACCGAGTCCTGCGAAGTATTACTCGTCTGGCAACAGCATCAGGCGCTGAGCTATACCGAATTACGCAAGTGCCTGTTAGCCACTAATGAAAGTGCCGGGCTATGCGTTATGTTTCGCCCTGAGAGTGCTCAACAACAAAGCTCACCTGCGGCATTACGGCTATTGACTGAGATAACAGCTACGAATTTTCAGATCAGAGTTTTTAAACAAAAAGGAGTATTACAGCAGCGCCAGTCTCAACCTATTGCATTGCCTTTGCCTACGGCATGGAAAGGTGTGTTGCCTTATCACTTGTTGGACCACGTAACCTTACCCAACCACTCTGGTACTTCACCGACCAAGCGCAAACCAGCCATTATCCTAGGCATGAAGAGCGGTAAAAAATGATTTCTCCCCGACGCTACTATCGCCCCGGTTCACGGCTATGGCTGGCATTGCGTTTCAGTCATCTTCCGCTGGAAATTTTTAATCTTGAGGATTGCGAAAATAAACCGATTGTCATTACTGAAAAACAGCGGGTTATTTATGTGAATACATCCGCTTACGCAACGGGTGTGCGATATGGTGTTGACGTTACGACAGCGCAACTTTTGAGTAATTGTGAATCGCATGTGCGCAATCAACAAAAAGAAGAAGCAGCGCTGAAAGAATTGTCGGCACAGCTTTACCAATTTACACCTTACATCGAAACTTATAGTTGCCAGCATCTACCCCAAGCAGGATTACTACTGGAAATATCCAGTTGCCTGAAATTATTTGCAGGTGCGCGTGCGCTAACGTCGCACATTGCTCGTTATCTGCAAACCACACCTTACTCATGCGAATACGGATTTGCTCACACCGCCAAAGGTGCATGGTTATTATCGTTTCAGCCGGCTAATATTCACAGTCACATTTCCGAAAACATTTTCGATAACATCACTGGCAATGAAACGAAAGAAATTTTTTGTGAACGCCTGAAAAAATTACCTATTGAATTGTTGCATGATTTTCCGGCAGTGATTGATGCGTTAAAAAAAACCGGTTTTACAACATTAGAGGATATTACCCGCCAGATTGATGCACAAAAAATCAGTAGCATCAAGAAACGATTTGGCCTTCAATTTACGCAAACCATTTGTGATATTTTTGCGATAGAGCAAGACTTTCAACAAAGCTCCCTATTCGATAAGCCTTTAACCATTTATAAACCCGTAGAGTTTTTTTCTGACAATATTCAATTCGATTATCTTATTAGCCAAAGCGATCAGCTTTATTTTCCTATTGAAAACTTATTGCAGAAATTAAGTGATTATTTACGTAAAAGACAACAGGCCTGCCAGCACATTGAGTGGCAGCTTTCGGATATCTACCACAATCATTTTTTATTGCATGTCCATAGCGATAGCACAGAAAGTGATTGGCAATTACTTTACGATTTAACGCTCATTCAATTGGATAATCGCGAACTTCCCTTTGCAGTGGATTCCCTCACATTAACCTGTCGCGATGCAAGCCTTGTGCAAAATCAAAGTCAAACCCTCGCATTTGATCACAGCCGAAAATCCCGCTCCGGCGCACGCAGCTTCGCCATTACCATGGCAAAATTAAAAGCGCGCTTGGGTGACGCCGCTATTTATAAATTAAGTTATCGCGATGCTTTATTACCTGAAACATCTAATGCCATCACACCTGTGAACGAAGCCTGCAACCAACAATTGCCAGACATCCACAAAAAAGCCATACGCCCAAGCTGGCTACTGCCATCACCAGTATTAATTGAACAACGCAAACAAGGTTTGTATTGGCGCGGTCAATTAACTTTACTGGTAGGCCCCGAGCGCATACGCAGTACCTGGTGGGAAACGCCAACCGCACGGGATTATTTTGTTGCACAGCGGCACGACAATGTGAGGCTCTGGGTATTTTTGGATCTGCACAAAAAAACCTGGCACGTTCATGGAATTTTTGGATAATCCCATGCGCTACGCTCATTTAAATACCACCACGAATTTTACTTTTCTTACCGGAGCATCTCATCCGCCGGAATATATCTATCAAGCTGCAGAGCTGGAATATGATGCGATTGCGATTACGGATGAATGCTCACTGGCCGGTATTGTGAAAGCATTTGTAGCCGCCGAAAAATTAAAATCAAAATTAATTGTGGGAAGTCGCTTTACATTGAGTAACGGCATGCAATTAATTGCACTTGCACCCACACGAGCAGCTTATGCAGAATTATCTGGCTTTATTACGCTGGCGCGTCGCCGTGCAGCCAAAGGAAAATATGAAGCACACTTTGAAGATCTACGTTTCAGGTTGCAAACCTGTTTAATTATCTGGATTGGGCAAACAGGTAGCGATATTGTTAACCCGAACGAGATCATTCATCAACTCTACAGCGCTTTCAAACAACGGCTATGGATAGGCATTAATCATCAGCTCCATGGTGGGGAGCAAGAAGAATTTGCATCCTGGTTAGCCTTAAGTCGCGAAAAAAATATTCCACTCGTTGCGTGCGGCGAAGCGCTAATGCATGAAAAAAATCGCAAACCTTTGCAGGATATTGTGTCAGCAATTCGCGAAAATATGACCTTGCCAGAAATGGGCACGCGCCTACATATTAACGGTGAGGCTTATCTTAAATCGTTTAATCAATTGCAAAAACTTTATCCTGAATCACTGCTTGAACAAACCTGCGTTATCGCCGACCTATGTAAATTTTCAATGCGTGAGTTGTGCTATCAATACCCACAAGAACTTGTGCCTGAATCGCTTACACCGATTATGCATTTACGCAACTTGGTCAATGAAGGCAAACAACGACGTTGGCCTGCTGGAATACCAGAATCAGCAGAAGAAATTTTACACAAAGAATTAAGCTTGATTGAAGAGTTAAGTTACGAATATTATTTTTTAACGGTGCATGACATTGTGCAGTTTGCTCGCCAACAACATATTTTATGTCAGGGACGTGGCTCTGCCGCCAATTCTGTGGTGTGCTATTGCCTGTTTATAACGGAAATTGCGCCAGGTCAAATCAATGTTTTGTTCGAACGATTTATTTCGAAAGAACGCGATGAACCTCCGGACATTGATGTGGACTTTGAGCATTCACGACGCGAAGAAGTTATTCAATATATTTATCGCAAATACGGCCGCGAAAGAGCCGCCATTGCCGCAACAGTAATTACTTATCGGATGCGTAGCGCTGTGCGTGATGTCGGCAAAGCTCTGGGTATGGAACAAACCTTGGTAGATCATTTGGCAAAATCTCTGGCGTGGTGGGATAGCTCTACCGACTTACATAAACGTATTGAAGCAGCCGGATTAAAAATTCAGAAAAAATTA
The DNA here is from genome assembly GCA_031425935.1 of Gammaproteobacteria bacterium. Lineage (GTDB taxonomy): Bacteria > Pseudomonadota > Gammaproteobacteria > Pseudomonadales > Cellvibrionaceae > Cellvibrio. The sequence goes on from JANPKH010000478.1 coordinate 11,031, forward strand.
TTGCAGCAATTTTTTATTCTCGTTGAACAAATTCGCGGTTTCCCTCGCCATTTATCGCAACACGTTGGTGGCTTTGTTATTTCGCAAGATAAAGTTAGCGATCTCGTTCCTATCGAAAATGCAGCAATGCCGGATCGCACACTGATTCAATGGGATAAACAAGATATTGAATCCATGCGCCTGTTAAAAGTGGATGTATTGTCATTAGGAATGTTGACTATGCTGCGAAAAAGTCTGGGCTATATTCATCGTTATGATGCAACGATTAAAACACTGGCCGATATTCCCCGCGAAGATCCCGCGACTTATGACATGTTATGTGCAGGTGATAGCGTTGGCACATTTCAGGTTGAATCGCGCGCGCAAATGGCTATGCTTCCGCGTTTGCAGCCACGCTGTTTTTACGATCTGGTTATTCAAATTGCCATTGTAAGGCCCGGCCCAATTCAGGGTGGAATGGTGCATCCTTATTTACGCCGCAGAAATGGCCTTGAGGCAATTACTTATCCCAGCCCTGCGATAGAAAGTATTTTAAAATCCACTTTTGGCGTTCCTATTTTTCAAGAGCAAGTGATTCGTTTGGCAATGGTTGCCGCAGGTTTTACCGGCGGTGAAGCGGATCAATTAAGGCGCGCCATGGCAAGCTGGGGCAAAGACAGTACATTAATACATTTTGAAGAAAAATTTATTAATGGCATGTTGGCCGGGGGCTACGAATTGGATTTTGCAAAACGATTATTCGAGCAGGTGAAAGGCTTTGGTGGTTACGGATTTCCAGAATCGCACTCAGCGAGTTTTGCTTTATTGTGTTACACATCGTCATGGATAAAATGCCACCACCCTGCTGCATTTTATTGTGCGTTATTGAATAGTCTACCTATGGGGTTTTATTCAGCATCGCAATTAATTCAGGATGCGCGGCGACACAATATTAAAATATTACCCATCGATATCAATCACAGTTGTTACGAATACACATTAGAAAATATAAAAAATAATGACGCAAAAATATCGCATCATAATCTGGCTATCCGTTTGGGTTTTTGTGCCGTACATTCGTTGGATAATAACAAAGCCCAAAGCATCGAAATCTGGCGAGACAATATTCCATTCACTTCGGTACAAGATCTCGCTCGCCGCTCCACATTAACACCGAGCGATTTGCAATGTCTTGCCTCTGCCGATGTGCTGCGCTCGCTTAGCGGTAATCGCCATCATGCACGCTGGGAAGCTGCAGCCGTTGAACCTTTTTTGGAGCTACTGGAAAAAGCTGAACCCATACAACACCACGACTTATTAACCCCACCACCAACCCTTAAACAAGAAGTAATGAATGACTACGCCACCACAGGATTAAGCTTGCGTCCGCACCCAATGACATTATTGAGAAATGAAAAACCGTTTAATCGTTGCACCAAACAAAGTGAATTAAAAAATTTACGCCACGGCGGATTTGTACAAGTAGCTGGCCTCGTAACAGGCCGCCAACGCCCCGGCACAGCCAGTGGCGCACTTTTTTTAACACTCGAAGATGAAACAGGCAATATAAATGTGATCGTCTGGAAAGGTACACAAGAAACATTTCGAAAAGTTTTACTCACAGCAAAACTCTTATTAATAAAAGGCACTGTTGAAGTCAATACCGATAATGTGTCACATCCCGTTGTGCATATTATTGCAGGGCAATTACATGATTATTCTGAGCGGCTTGAGGATTTATCGTTGAAATCTAGGGATTTTCACTGATCGCACTTTATCTTCGAAGCTTTTACTCGCGGACTTTATAACGATTCGTCAAACGTCAATTGGATGTTCTATTTGTGATTTTTAGGGTAAGAAGTCAAGGATTTTCCCCATCCGATCCTGCCACCAATAACTGGTTGCATGCCTCATCTTTTTTAAAATCAAAATAATGATGTGTAACTCCATCAGTATTCAATGGGCATACAGGAGGAAATTAGTTAAGAGTTTTTTGCAATCATCAAAACTTCCTTGAATTAGAACGGGAACTCGCCGTAGATCGTCGAATGACACTTAAATCATCTAAAAAATGCGACGCTGGGTATAGGCCTCAAAGAAAAGGAGGCGAAAATAAGTACACCTTTTCAAATGATCATCCAGACATTTTGAATAGCAGTGTTAATGAGAAAACTTAACTTTCATGCGTAAAGAAAAATCAGCTTTTACTCTGCTAAGCAGATTAAAACTATGTGAATTTATGTTCAATAAAAAACATCTGTCACAACAACGGGGCCTCATGGTAACGACAATAAAGCTATCTACGAAGGCTAGCCCGCACTCACACCTAGGAGAATAATATGAAAATTGCTTTAGCATGGTTAAAGATAATGGTTGTCGCATTTGGTCTGATTTTTGGCAGTGCAGCACTTGCGGTTGACTCGAACTATATCTCCGGGATTTGGGCGATCCCGGCGACGAAACAACTCGGTGACCGGCTCTATAACGTGGCGCCGCAAACTTGCGCAAATACGTGCTCGGCCAATGCGGCCTGTACCGGCTTCTATTCTTTCACCGACTGGAATACCTGCCAACTTTATGGAGCTGACGCCGATATCGCGAGCCGTATTGGACCTTGGTCGAACGTCCAGATGAACTGGAAAAAGCCCAGCCCGGACCCTCTCACACAATATACATCCGGGATCGCACCGATTCCTAATAACGGTGCGCTCACAGAGACCTTGTATGGTTACCAGCCGCAACAGTGCGCCAAGATGTGTAATGCCAAGGCGGACTGCATCGGCTTCCATTCCTTCACCGACGCGAACATTTGCAGGCTTTACGGCCTTGACTCCACCTGGTCTACCACCAACGGTCCGTGGTCGAACGTGAAAATGTACATGAAGGTGACCCAACCACGCATCCTCATGGTGGATGCCCATGTGCTCACTACCACGAACGGCGGCAACGAGGGGTGGACAAGGGAATTCCTCCAGAAACTGCTTGCCAAGGCGACGCAGCAAATGAACGGAGGTGAGGTCGTCTTTAGTCTCGGAGGTTATGATCGCGTCGTCGACGATGCGCTCTACAATGGTCGATTGCAGTGGCCGATCCTTCAGAAGTTCGGAAACACAACCCATCAGGGCCGCGTTACCATTTATGTTTCGAGCCCCTATCCAACCGATGCCTCGGGTTTATCCTGGCAGGGGGTGACGTTCGCACCCTACTCAGTGATCTCTTCGCGCCACAATAGCTTCAACGACGAAGACATCGAAGAGACAGCAAAGATTTTCCTCCATGAGATGGCGCACAACCAGGGGTTCTACCACAATAGTTCGACAGACTGGGTCGCCAATCCCTCCGACGGCGGCGGCAGCTTTCTCAGCTTTCCCTATGCGACCGACTGGTACTGGAACAATAGCCCCCTGGCTAGGCAGGTGTGGGCACGGCTCGCCGACTGGTCGAAGCTGCACCAAAAGGGCATTGACCAATCGCTCAAGGCCAACAATTACAACTGTGCCATAGGCGCCCAATTGCCGAATCGGGGCGCCTTCCCGGCGCCAAACGTTCCTGCACGAACTTCGCAAGAATGTGCCGCGCGTTGTAGCCAATCCACGAGTTGCGTTGCTTTTTACTCGTGGACCGACAGCCCTACGTGCGTGCTCTTCGACGCGACGAGCATAGGTCACGATACAGAGGCAGGCTGGTTGAACGTAGAGATGTGCTGGAGAAAGTAGCGCATCCAAGCCGGAGCCGAATTGAATGGAAATGCATGACCGTATCGCAATCCTCAGCGTTACCACCGGTCCTGAATAACACACTCAACAATAGCTTCAGTGTTTGGAGAAAACTAATAAGTTAGAGCTCAATAAACTCAGACTTTTATTGCAGGAATAGCATGGGAAATCCAGACATCATAAGGTCACTCTACAATGACTGTTATGCATTCAGCATAGGTACGGCAGGAGTAACTACGCCCATAAAACCCATCGCTATTTCTGATATAAATTCCAGTGTCAGTTTTATCCGCGGCATCAGCGCATCTTCCGAAACCTGGCAGCGTCTCGCCAGTCGATGCGATAACTTTCGCGATTGGCGCAATCAGCACTTGCATGATGGTGCAGAAAAATTTGTTGCTGAAATGCTCGCACGAGGTTTAATCAAAGCTTATGCAGTGAATGAACAAGCTGTAATTCTTGCGAACATTAAAAAAAGCGAACAATCGCCTTCATATGCGCTTGTTCATCCTTCAGTATTGTTGACGAAATCTGTCGTTAAGAAATTTTCATTTTTCAACGCGAGCGATGTAAAAAACGCGCTGGCATTATTGGATATAAAGACGGAACACCTAGAGGCGCTTGCGAAATTTTTGCCACTGAAATCTGTTGTTGGCGACAGTGTATTAGCACAAGTGCAACAGAAACTTTTGCGCGGTGAACTGCTGTTGGTGGAATTGCGGCGGATGATCCCTATTCGCTCCAGGGAACTTGCGGCGAAATTTTCCGATGTGCGCGCAGTATATGAAGCCGCTAATACTGCAACGACGCTCCCTTCATCGGTAGAGGTTAAACAGCCCGTCGAACTTAAACTGGTGGTGAATAACCAAGCACAAGTGCAAAGACTTAAACGTGCTGCGGAAACTGGCTCGCCTTATTGCGAAATTTGCCCTCCAATCGAAGAGAAAAACCCTATAGCGATAAAAAAATCCAACCCGACGGCTGTGAATATTACTGCAAAGGCACAAGCCAAAACGTTGCAGCGAGCAGCCAAAGAAGGCGCAGCTTTTTGTGAAGTTTGTTAAAAAACTGCGGAGGCGCGATGATAAATTCTTATTTTCCTGATATTCGATCAAACACTCGCGTCAACCTGAGCGAATGTTATCAAATTCTTAAATCAGGCCTAAACGCTTACGAGCAGTTGTACATGATTATTGATGCCGCCAATGACGAGAGAATTTATCCCGCATTGCAGGCCAGTACCAATATTCGTTGCTGTTTATTTAGCGAAGACAATGTGCCAGAGGAAATTAAATCAGTAGCACCCTATTTGGTGAAACTCAAAAATATGGATGAAGCCATGGCCTGGTGTCTGCGCGAAGGTTTGCACCGCAATTGGATGATATTTTTTACATCCGAGCAGCAACATATTACGGAATTGAAACTGCATTTTAAGCGCTTCTCTATCGTTTTAACGCCAGACGGAAAAGAGTGTTTATTTCGTTACCATGACCCCCGCGTCTTGCCCGCATTTTTAATCGCCAGCACACCGCAAGAGCGGCAAAAGTTTTTTCAACATATAGGTGTTTTCCAGGTGCCGCTACATTCAGCAACAGAGGGGACGCAAATTTTACAATTCGCGGAAGATGGCCAACAACACTTACTCAATACTCGCAAGAGTATTGCGCGTAAAGATCAACAATCCTGGTTTAGCGTCAACAACATAGTGGAAATAAACGCAGAATCTGCAACGGAGTTTACCCATTCATGAGCGCTACAGAAGCTTCACTAACAGCAAATAGTTATTCGCCCTTTTCCATTTCACCGCTGTGGGATAAACAACGCGATTTTTTTTTGCAAAAAGAAAATCGCCCGCACTCACATGCGCAAGTGTCGCACTACGTAACCAACCACCCGAGCATGGCGAATTCATACGTGCAGATGGTCTTGGGTTTTTGGCGCGATGCGAAACGCAAATACCCGAATGCTAACCAACCCTTATGCATTATTGAATTGGGCGCGGGTAGCGGCCGTTTTGCCTATCATTTTTTGCAGCAATTTTTCGAACAATTTGATGCTATCGCAGAGGCCACTGATCGCGTGTGTTACATCATGAGCGATGTCTGCGAAGTGACAGTACAAAGCTGGCGCCGCCATGAAAAGTTTACGCTTTTTGTGCGGCAAGGCCGGTTAGATTTTGCTTGTTTCGATGCAGAAAGTGATATCAGCCTAAAGCTACAGGAATTAAACGTTACTTTAGAGCCAAATAAAATTGCCTATCCACCAGT
>JANPKH010000479.1:0-2391 GCA_031425935.1 Gammaproteobacteria bacterium
CTGTCTCAAGCCGGGGAGTTTGGATCTTTGCCTTAGCTCTGGTCGTTGCTGCAATTGCACTGTTTGCGGCACTTGAGGCTCGGCGTTCGGATCCCACGAGCCCGGCCACGATAGCGCCTGCGCCAATTCCTGGAGCACTTATAACTGCCCCGCCCCCATTGGCGATACCTGCAGCGCCCATTGATACCAATATCCAGCCAGCATTTGCAGCGAGGGTGATTTCGCCAGGCCCGGCCCTGCGAGCGCCGGACAGCCCTCAGATGCAACGCCGGCCGCGTGCTTTACCTAGGCAATCTGAGCAATCATACTCTGCTCCATATTATTCCGATGTACCTTACGCGCCTCCTATGTCAGCCGCGATGACGCAGCCGGAGCCGCCTGCTCCGCGCGCTAACGCCGATCCTGCCGACCTTGCGGGACCGCGTGCAGGTGCAACGCGGTTAGCAAACCCAACCACCACGGTTCCACAAGGGGCAGTTATTCAGGCAGTGCTTGAGACAGCTCTCGATTCTAACCGCCCTGGGTTCGCCCGGGCGATAGTTTCGCGCGACGTGCGTGGGTTTGACGGCAGCCGCGTTTTGCTACCACGTGGACGCCGGTTGATTGGCGAGTATAAATCCGACCTTGTGCAAGGGCAGAATAGAGCATTCGTGCAATGGCAGACATTGACGCGTCCGGATGGTGTTCAAATCGCTGTCGACTCACCAGCTGCAGATCCGCTTGGCCGTGCCGGCGTAAAAGGCAACGTGAACACGCATTTCTTCGAACGCTTTGCAGGAGCTATCCTGCAGTCTACGCTCGATATCGGCGTCGGGATAGCCACACGCAATGTGTCCGATGGCACCGTTATTGTAGGACTACCCGGAAGCACGCAAAGTGTGACGGCTGCCTCTCCGCAAAGCATCAAGCCAACATTGAAAGTACCTCACGGCTCCAGCGTATCCGTTTTCGTTGCGCGTGATCTCGACTTCGTAGCTGTCGAATAAGCAAATGAACGCTCCAGCGCAGAACATATTTTTAGAGAGCTATCTGTCGGTTCTCGCGCCTTGGCTCGAACGTCCAGACCTTACTGATATTTATATCAACAAGCCGGGCGAGCTTTGGTTTGAAGTACTGGGGTCGCCACCTGAGCGTTGCATAGTGCCTGAGCTCACCAACGAATTACTCCTACGATTGGTAAAACAAATTGCGGCCGTGACATCCCAAGGTATCAACAGGGAGCATCCGCTCCTCAGCGCCAGCCTACCCGATGGTACGCGAGTCCAGGCCGTTATACCGCCTGCAACACGCGGCGATGTTACCTTGGCATTTCGCAAGCATGTCTCAGTCGGGCTGAGCTTAGATGATTATCGAGCGAGCGCCGCTAATGCGCAGACACATATAATAGCTCCCGGCAACTCAAACCCGGAGGCAGCACCGATATCATGCGATGCAGATGTCATTGATATGCTCCGAAAGGCAGTGCGCGGTAAGCGCAATATCCTTGTTTCGGGGGGGACGTCGTCTGGCAAGACAACCTTTGTCAACGCTTTAATGCGCGAAATTCCAGGCGATGAGCGCCTGATATTGATTGAGGATACTCCAGAGTTGCAAGTCGATCATCAAAATATGGTAGGGCTAATTGCTACTTGCGGAGAATTAGGCGAGGCTGAGGTTACTGCCGCCGATCTTCTCGTCGCAACCCTGCGCATGCGCCCTGACCGGATAATATTAGGCGAGATACGGGGAAGCGAAGCTACTACGTTTTTGCGGGCGATTAATACTGGGCATCCTGGTTCGATAAGTACTATTCACGCCGACAGCCCGGAGCGGGCTATTGATCAGCTGGCATTGCTTGTCATGGAAAAGGGCACCCGCATGGGGTGGGATGATGTGATCCGATACGTGCGTAAGTCGCTGGGTATTGTTATACAGTTACAACACCGCTTAGGTAAGCGCACAATAGCCCAAATTACGGAATATAATTAAGTGGCCAACGCCATAGTCAAAAAATTTACTGCTAGTCAATTTCCACATTTAAGTGGCAATCGTCGTTGATATAAGAAATCGCAAAAATTAGAATCTCACAATGGGCCTGATTTTATATTGCTGCACGTCGATATAAAAATATCTATTTCCATTTTCATTAAACTCTTTCACTGTTCCTTCGACAATTAAGCCAGAAGCATATCTTTCTTTGTTAGACATCTCGCGTGATTTATAAATGTGTTTTGTCAACACAGCGTCCGAAAAATTCATTGAAAGAGAAATGTATTTCTTTTTAAAATTAGATGAAAAACCCACATAAATGATATAAATAATGTGCATAAAGGATTAAGCCACCCGGATGTGATTAAACATTTTGCTGTTTCGTTTCTAACCCTGCAGGCTACGCAGGAACAAATGGATTGG
>JANPKH010000480.1:0-6106 GCA_031425935.1 Gammaproteobacteria bacterium
ATCCTTCCAGCGGTAAAACTGGACGAATTTTAATCATATGTGCGCCACAATGCAAATAGTTTATTTCGAAATTTGATAAATTCGTGTGTGTATATTCAGATTTCATTTGAAAGGTATCCTCGTTGGACTCAGATTAAAGCCCCTTTAACATCTAGTTAAATAACTTATCGAGGAGGCCACGTAATTCAATCACTTGCTCTTCAATGACCAACGAATAATGAAAGCGTACACTCGTGTCCGGTATAGAATCGTTCGAATCCAGCATGGTTTGTGTCGAACACAAGGCTTGCAATTTGTCGATACGCAGATAAATATCGTCTTCCAATGAGTAATCTTTTAAAAAATTTAAATTTAATACGTGGGCGGCTTGTTTCTTCATATGCTCTCCTCTGAAGGCTAGTACTGATCAGTAACCTCTTTCGACAGGCTTAAAAAAGACTCCATCGCTTCAACGATCTAAAAAATTCTGTCATGTGACATTACAAGTTCATTCGAAACTCGACGCCGATAATTCTAGGCTCATTTACAAAACCAGTATTGTTGTTAAAATCCACAAAGCCTTTAACGTTTTCTTCGTCAGTAATATTTCGAGCGAAGACTGAAAATTCGTAACGGTCGACTAAATTTTCATAACCAATGCGCAATCCACCTTCGTACTGTGATCCTGTGACAAACTCTTTTGATTCGTATAAAGCCAAATTAATATCATCTTGATATACCCAATCAGTTAACAAAAACCAATTGCCTGACTTGTAAGGAATTTTATAGAACAGCGAAAAATTCAAGCTGGTTTTAGGTGCGCCCGAAAATGGATTACCATCAATTTTTGCAAAGCCTTGATCATTGACCGGATCGGTAACAGTGCATTGCATCGAACCGCACACAGCAGTGAATAGATTATCATCCTTAATTTCTGTCTCACTATAACTGTAACCAATTGTTATCTTTGTGTTGTTGATTGGAATCGCTTCTATATCCGCTTCAAATCCTTTTCCTTTTCCCTCATCTGCATTCAATAATTCATTGGAGTTGGAACCGCCACCAATGGCGGATAATTGAAAGCTCTCGATTGTGTAATTAAAAATGGCAGCGTTGATACGTAATTTTTCGTTGAGTAAATCAGTCTTTACTCCGATCTCAAGTGACAACATATCTTCTGATTTGGCAACCGAGGGTTGCCCAAAAAATGCTACGTTTCTGCCTTGTATACTGGGAGCACGGAAACCATTCGCTACACGGCCATAGAGACTCGTAAATTCATGCAACGAATAATTTGCACTAAAATCCCAGCTGATTTTATTATCAGCAACATCTATGGGTTGCATTCCTGCAGAATGAAATTGTTTTTCATCATCGGTATAACGAACACCGGCACCAATCAATAACTGATTAAATTGAAAGCTATTGTGCGCGAATAATGCAGAGGATTTATTTTGATGAAAAACCTTTGCCGAATTAAAGCCTGCATCGGTAAACACGGACAAATCCGAATCAAAATAAAATGTACCTATCAACCAGTTCCAGAAAGCATTATCTGTGCTTGCGAGTCGCACTTCATGTGTAACTTGATCAACATTGCCAGCGTCTACCGTCGCAGACGAAAAAGGAATAAACCCTGGACCAATACCCGCAACACCACCGTCAATATCACCTGTATTAGTTCCATGTGCTTTCTCTATAGCAGAAATAACAGCTAAAGTTGCTTCATCGAATTTAACATTGATGTTCACCGAGCCACCGGAGCTATGATATTGCTGAGTATTATTGCTTCCACCATCATAAAATACCGAGTCGCGATCATAGTTTTCATTCAACTTATTGCTACCTGTCGAAAACACGTTGGCCCGAAACAAGGTTTGCGTTCCATTAAGATATCTTTGATGATAATTTAAAAGTAACGACACATCGTCAGCGGGAGAATACAACAGCTGCAATCTGCCAGCGTACTCGTTTAACCCACCCAAAGAACTAGACTTATTAGAATAATTATTGTCTATCCAATCGCTTCGATGTTGCGTTAGAACGGATAGTCTGCCCAATAACTTTTCTTCAACCAATGTGCCACCCAATGCTGACTCCATATTTACGGAGTCATAAGTGCCATAAGAGATCTTGAGCTTTCCTTCCGTTTCCGCCGTTGGCTTTTTAGATGTGAACTTAACAATGCCCGCTGTGGTATTTCTCCCAAATAGCGTTCCTTGGGGACCACGCGCGACTTCGACATTTTCCATATCAAACAGCGGAAAACTTTTTAAGATAACATTCTCCTGAACCACATCATCGTAAATAACTGATACAGGTTGAGAAGCAGCTAGGTCAAAGTCAACGTTACCTAAACCTCTTAAATAAAATCGAGGCGCGATACGGCCATTAGAGGATTCAATGTATAAGCCCGGGATGTGTCCCGACAAAGCTTGAACGTCGCCACCAGCAGAAAAAAAAGCATCCAAATTTTTACCTGAAAGAATAGAAATAGATAAAGGAACTTTTTTAGCTGACTCTAATCTTTTTTGAGCTGTCACCACCACTTCATCCAACTCGATACTATCGCTATTTTTTAACGTCTCGGCATAAGCTGAAGAATTGATAATGACAACACTGACCATTAAATAGATGTTAGTTAATTTCATACCTGCGGCGTTCTTAATTTCTGTGAACTTTTTAGTAAACTAGACGCTAACTTATGTTCACTCTCATCAAGCTCATCCAATAATGAATCGTTGGCAATAACAAGATCCTGATAATCGAATCCCGGCACTACAGAGCAAGACATCAATGAATAAGCCGCAGGTTTTTTAACGCCACTAGGGCGAATAGCAAACCATGTATTGGGAGGCATAACAATTGTTGGATTTCCTAGCGGAGCAGCTCCTAGGGTTTTGGTTATAATTTTTCTATTTTCGATCCAATAAAGTATTGCCGGATCTCCATAGTGAAAATGAAACGTTTCTTGCAAATCAATTAACTTATGCCATACCGAAAAATCATCGCTAGGCAGGCAATAGTAGATGTCTGTCATAGCACTTCTGATACCGCGTGAAGTGGGGACAGTTTCCTTATCGCGATAGGTTTCACGAAAGTACCCACCTTCGACATGTTTAATCAGTTCTAAATGAGCGACTAATTCTTCAGCCGTTGCAAAATTCATTATTGTCATACACTCATTATCTCGCTAGTCGTCGATTTGATGTTGAAGGGAGAATATTTTCCAGGCAATTCCAGTACGCATGGCCACTTCTGTGATGTCATTTTTATTTTTACACTGCATCTTATTTTTTATATTGTCGATGTGAAATCTGACAGTGCTTATGGTTGTACCTGTTTTTTCACAAATTCTTGCAGCGGAAAAACCATGCAGAAGATAGAAACACACTTTGATCTCGGCTGCGGATAGCCACTCAGGAACGAATTCTAGATAAAGCCTATTTTTCTCAAAAGTACCTTTGGTTTCCAGAATTGCCTGTTGGTTACAATCATAAAAATGACCTAACACACCAGCAACCTCTCCATTGGAATAAAATGGCAGCAAATTCAAAAGTACTTTAGTCAACCCTTTTTCGTGCAATTGATAGCGCTCAACGTTAATCAAGTTATTTCCGTTTAGCACTCCCTTATCATCATGGCGGCAATAATCTGCCTGCGTGCTCCAAATCAAATCAAAATCTGTTTTACCAATAAGTTGTGTTGAATCAAGCCCAGATATTCGTGCGAACGAATCATTACCATAGACATAGATACCATTTAGGTCCTTCACATAAACGTATTGATTAATAGAATTTAGAATTTCTTCATGGTCTATTTTTATATATTTATTTTTCTGCCGCGCAGGAGGCCGGTCACAGATGGTTGAGCTACTCATGTATTTTTGCTCCTCGAAAATTTAGCATGATATTTCTGCTCAATTTTGGTATTTAAATTTATAGTCCTATATTCGCGATAAGTGGGCGTGCGAACACTAACATGATTAATTTTTCAGTAGGCTGGCTTGTCAGAGCTTTATTTAGCGTGGGCATGTTAGATAGTTCAATGAACAATTGCCCTAGTACATTATGCTAGGAAACTATATTATTTAATTCTATAAATTACCGCCTTATCGCTCAATATGAAATATAGAACAAACTTACGCGACAATTGGCACCTAAATAATCTATCTGAATTCAATTTAAAACTCAGCCAAAAGTGCTGCAACAAATTGAATTTTTATCATCGACACAAAAAAATACCATCCATCACATGAATTCCATTTACAATCGCGACCTTGCAAACACGCAAAATAAATAATGATTTGCCAGCCATTATTGCCATGTGAATCGTAAATAAAATATTACTAGAGGTGTATAGATGAATATTCAATCAGAAAAAGTAGTGAGAATTTTGTACAAAAATTATCGAGGCGAAACCGGACATAGGGATATCATCCCTGAAAAAATTTGGTTCGGCTCCACTGAGTGGCACAAGGAAGAGCAATGGTTACTTGATGCTCACGATGTAGAGAAAGATGCATTGAGAAACTTTGCGATGAAAGATATTCAAGAGTGGGTCACAGAATAACTTTTCTAGGCCAATTGGATAAGTTCGTTCTATTGGTTTGCAGATAGTTGTATGCATAAATGTGTAACGAATACTGCAAAGATCGTGCTCGTACCATTGACCATTGAAAGCGGCGTTGTAAATCAAGGTACAGTTATATGCTTTCTAACTGCTTGAAAAATCCATATATAAATTCCCTAATAATTCTGTTTGCGTTAGCTATACCGACACTCACAACCAAACATATTTTTCTTAAGGGTGCGTTGATGGTTTATACTGGATTTCTTCCGTTTATTAACGCCGTAATCTGGCTGTCATTTTCTAACACCGGAAAAGTTATATTTGAGAGTTTGAAGACAAGACATTGGGCGATAATATTTTCATGGTTTGTACTCGTATATACAATTTATGCTAAGCAATGGGCTTCTGGATATTTGAATGAAATATTCCATGTTGACCCCAATAATTTTGAAATAACATATATACTTCTTGCCTTTCTATTTACACCGGCGAAATTATTATTTCAGCAAAGCATTATCGGCTATCTGTACGCTGCTTTTTTAATTTTATCAATGCTTCTGTCTACTTTCGGCCTTCTATATCTATTCATGAATGCATCGTTCTCATTTAGAAAAATAGCCCTTGCAGTCACATATTTCTTTTTTGGTATTATGGTTTTTTCATTTGTGATAACTGTCGCATCGAACATTACTTATAACTTTAAAGGAATAACAATAGATATTGCGCTGTGGGCTGATTTTAAAACAAGTCACTTGTGCTTAGATTCCTGGGCTTTAGATGCTCAAAGTGTTGCATTTATTGATGCTGATAAGGTTTTGGTATTTTTTCCTGAAAACAAGGAAGGTGAACAATTTAGGGTTGAAAACTGCGACCTGAAAAGGAGGTTCTAAACAGAACCAAAGCGCCCTACTTAGCTAGAAAGTGTTTTTTAGTTTGCGACTGAATATTCATACGTTATTCAATATTAATTCAGAAACATCTTAGGATATTTCTAGTAATGAGTAATGTATATCTGGCTAGGACGACTAACTATCCATGGTAAAATTAAATTTTTATAAATATTCTTGTAGTCTAAAACAACCCCGCAGGCTCAGCTTTTACATCCCAACTAAAAATCAACACTTCACTCGCAGTAGTGCCTTTACCGCCACCCACTGTATATTGAATCTCGGTCGTTTCCATATGATAGCGAGCAAATACTTTGCGAATGTCAGGATGATCGTTAAGACTGATAATCGCCTTACCTTTAATTGATCCGATCGTCTCGGCCATCTCTTCGTATTGATTAAACTCAAAGGGTACACCATAACCTTCTGTTTCCCAGTATGGCGGATCCATGTAAAAAAACGTGTGAGGGCGATCATAACGTTTTATACAATTTTGCCACGTGACATGTTCAATAAAAGTATTCGCCAAACGTAAATGTGCTGCAGATAAATTTTCTTCAATGCGCAACAAATTTAATCCGGGAATGGTAGTAGTGGCCGTGCCATAGGTCTGATCAGACACTTTTGCACCGAACGCACTTTGCTGCAAATAATAAAATCGCGCTGCG
>JANPKH010000481.1:0-1601 GCA_031425935.1 Gammaproteobacteria bacterium
CTTTTTTTGTCGGCCTGTTCCTCCACCAGACCGCCGGATCGCGGTCGGTGAATGAGCGCGACGCCCTGCTGCCGCTCGACCCTGAAACTCCGACGCCGGCCACGGTAAAGGCTCCGCCGATCAAAGTTTCCCAGCTTCCCAAAAGATGACCACCACCGCCACGAAGACACTTATCGAGTTCGACGACAAAACGGTTCGTCAGTTCATGATCGCTTCCATTTTTTGGGGCGTAATCGCTTTGCTGGTCGGCGTGCTCATCGCCACGCAGCTCGCGTGGTTTCAGCTCAACTTCAACCTGCCATATCTGACCTTCGGACGGCTACGCCCGCTGCACACCAACGCGGCGATCTTCGCGTTCGTCGGCAACATGATGTTTGCTGGCATGTATTACTCGACGCAGCGCCTGGTGAAGGCGCGAACAGCCTCGGACTTGTTATCAAAGATCCATTTCTGGGGCTGGCAGGCGATCATTGTGGCTGCGGCGATCACGCTCCCGCTGGGGCTCACGCGCGGCAAGGAATACGCCGAGCTGATCTGGCCTATCAATATCGCGGTCGCACTTATCTGGGTCGTCTTCGCGATCAACTTCTTTTGGACGCTCGCCCGCCGCAATGAGCCTTCGCTCTACGTCGCCATCTGGTTCTACATCGCGACGATCATCACCGTGGCGATGCTCTACATCGTCAATCACCTCTCGTTGCCGACGAGCTTTATTCACAGCTATCCGGTCTTTGGCGGAGTGCAGGATGCGCTAGTCCAGTGGTGGTACGGGCACAACGCCGTCGCCTTCTTCCTAACCACGCCGATCCTCGGCATCATGTATTACTTCATGCCGAAGGCGGCAGAGCGGCCGGTCTATAGCTACCGGCTCTCGGTGGTGCATTTCTGGTCGCTGGTCTTCGTTTACATCTGGGCCGGGCCGCATCATTTGCTGCACACCTCGCTGCCCGTGTGGCTGCAATCGCTGGGCATGATCTTCTCGCTCATGCTCTGGGCGCCGAGCTGGGGTGGCATGCTGAATGGTCTGCTCACACTCCGTGGCGCGTGGCACAAGCTGCGCACCGATCCGGTGCTCAAGTTCTTCGCGGCTGGGGTGACCTTCTACGGCATGGCGACGTTTGAAGGACCGCTAATGTCGATCAAGGCGGTGAACGCACTCTCGCATTACAGCGACTGGACGATCGGCCACGTGCACAGCGGCACCTTGGGCTGGAACGGCTTTATGGCCGCGGGCATGTTCTACTGGCTCGCGCCGCGCCTCTGGGATCGGAAGCTGCACTCGACTTCGCTGGCTAACATGCACTTCTGGCTCGGCCTCGTGGGCATCCTCCTCACGTCGCCTCGATGTGGGTCTCTGGTGTCACGCAAGGGCTCATGCTCAGCGCGACGAAGGAAGCCGGAACGGTGCTCGCGTATCCCAACTTCCTAGATGCCGTGACCTCGACGAAGTCGCTCATGCACATCCGCGCATTGGGCGGCGTGATGTATCTCGTTGGGTTTCTCATGCTCGCCTGGAATATCTGGAAGACGGCGCGCGGCGCGCAGCCAGTCAATGGCACGATCGAAGTTTACGTCGAGGAACATGCAGCGAAACCGATGGG
>JANPKH010000482.1:0-1510 GCA_031425935.1 Gammaproteobacteria bacterium
AAGAAAAAAGGCAAGGTTGCCGAGCTTGAAGAATCACTGATCGGCGGCGACGTTCATTCGAATAGCGGAATTGGTCACACCCGTTGGGCTACCCACGGCGAACCAAGCGACCGTAACGCTCATCCTCATACGTCGGCCAACGGAAAGTTGGCGATGATTCACAATGGTATCATCGAAAATTACAACCTCCTCAAACAGGAACTCATCAACAAGGGTTACAAGTTTGCGAGTGATACCGACACCGAAGTTCTCCTGAAGTTTATTGAAGACATTCAAATAAATAACAATGTTGGACTTGAAGAAGCAGTGCGCATTGCATTGAAGCGTGTGGTGGGTGCCTATGTAATTGTTTTGATCGACCAGGATAACCCTGATACATTGATCGCGGCAAGAAAAGGAAGTCCCCTAGTTATTGGTATTGGAAAGGGCGAGCACTTTCTTGCTTCTGATGCATCACCAATTATTGAATACACTAAAGAAGTAGTGTATGTAAACGACTATGAGGTGGCTATCATCAAGTCTGATGAACTCATTTTAAAAAATCTCGGTAACGAAAAAATAACGCCATTCATCACAAAGCTCGACTTAGAACTTGCGAAGATTGAAAAAGGTGGCTTTGATCATTTCATGCTGAAGGAAGTATTCGAGCAGCCTCAGACAATATTTGATTGCCTTCGCGGAAGAATGGATGCAAAAGAAGGATATATCAGAATGGCGGGCATCGATAAAAATATTGAGCAGCTGAAAAATGCAAGCCGATATATTATCATAGCATGTGGTACAAGCTGGCACGCTGCGTTAATAGCTGAATATATTATTGAAGAACTTTGCAGAATTCCTGTTGAAGTAGAATATGCATCAGAGTTTAGATACCGCAATCCGATCGTAAATAAAGGCGACGTAATATTTGCTGTTTCACAAAGTGGAGAAACGGCTGATACACTTGTTGCCATCGAGCGCGCTAAAGAAAACGGTGCGTTTGTATTTGGTATCGTTAATGTTGTTGGGTCATCTATTGCACGGATTTCGCATGCAGGCGCATACACGCATGCTGGTCCCGAGATTGGTGTGGCAAGTACAAAAGCATTTACAGCACAGCTGGCTGTTCTCACGATGATCGCATTGAAAATTGCAAAAGAGAAAGGGACGATCGACCAGAAGAGGTTCATGCATTTGCTGAATGAGCTTCATGAAATTCCTGATAAGGTGACAACCCTGCTTGAATCAAATGACAAGATTAAAGAGCTCGCTTTAAAATACAAGGACGCCAACAATGCATTATATCTTGGCAGAGGTTACAACTTCCCTGTAGCCCTTGAAGGGGCACTTAAGCTGAAAGAAATTTCCTACATACATGCTGAAGGTTATCCCGCTGCGGAAATGAAGCACGGTCCTATCGCGCTTGTAGATGAAAATCTTCCTGTAGTAATTGTTGCTACAAAAGATTCATACCACGAAAAGATCGTGAGCAATATCCAGGAGATCAAAGCGCGTAAGGGCAAGGTGATCG
>JANPKH010000483.1:0-21160 GCA_031425935.1 Gammaproteobacteria bacterium
ATGATGGAATAAATCAGGTTTGGCTTTGGCTTGTTCTTCTGCCCAAGCTTTTTTTGCGGTAGCAATACATTCTTTCGCAAGCTCATCGTTGTAACCTTTTAGCGCACGACTTGCGGCACTCAAAGCTGCCATAGAACCATAATTCAAGGGAGTCGATTTGCTAGTGAAAGCCCAACGATCATCGAAGTTCCCACTTTTAAAACCATCTGATTCGTCTTCACGTTTTTTGGGATCGTAAATTAAATTATCAGTCTTCGTAATGGCATCTCCCAAGTGAGTGTATTGCTCAATGTGAGCCTCAACAATGCCAGGAATTGCGTGACCCACTGCGCGATATTGCGCAATGAGCGCCAGTGTTCCGTGTTCGATTTGTTGCAACAGATCGTTTTTCCCATCGGCAACATGTAAATCGACTAAACGTTTTTTGTAATCGACACTGGTGACGTCGCGCGTTAAACCAAACGCTTCCCACGTGTTTACCAGAGTACTCACCGCGTCGTAATGAGTTTGTGTTCGGATGTCGAAATCGCCCGCATCAAACCAGCCGCCAATATTTAAACCTGGAATATGTTCACCCGGTTTATATGGAGTATCCGTCGTAGGGCCTTGTGCATACAAATCAAAATGTTCGCGATTGACCGGCGCTTGCAAGGCGTCGTCAAGGTGCGATGCTCCGTGCCATATGCGATAGGCTTCGTTAATAAGCATATGATCCATTTGTATCGGTAAATACATATCTAAACTGGGTTGCCATGCGTTTTGATAAGCATCTTTTGCAATGCGAAAGGGTCCCGCTTTTTGTTCGCCATATTCAATGCTATAGAGGCCATCTTCTTGCACATGGCTAAAATTAAATTGGCGATAATCGTATCGCAAATATTTTCCCCATGATGTCAGCTTTTTGCTCAACACTAATTTTTGTGTACCATCAGCAGCTATTTTAAATAATTTTGCCGGTGGATTTTTTTTATCATTTTTATCTAATTCTATAACGGCAATTTTTTGTTGGTTCGGGTGATACCCAACTTGCGAGTGAGCAATCATCGGTTTGCGCACCCAATTTTTAACAGTATCTACATTTAATTGCCATTCAATTACGGTTCCGATTTTACCCGCAGGAATTTTACTGCGCACAACGAACCAACCATTTTGCGCTTTTGCACGTCCATCGTAGAGTTCCAACGGAGTACCTAAGGATTCAATACTCACTCTGCGCTCTTTATTATTGGGTGCTAATACAAGATGCTGTCCCTTCGCCATCAAATGGGGTTCAACTTTTTTGTTGATCTCTTTAACGCCATTAGGATAAATAGGAAATACACCGGTAGTGGCGTCCATCATGAAAGCCT
The DNA here is from genome assembly GCA_031425935.1 of Gammaproteobacteria bacterium. Taxonomy (GTDB): domain Bacteria; phylum Pseudomonadota; class Gammaproteobacteria; order Pseudomonadales; family Cellvibrionaceae; genus Cellvibrio. The sequence continues at coordinate 1,350 of JANPKH010000483.1, forward strand.
GGTGAAAATAGGCCGAGGGTAAAAACTCCAAATTAAAACCAGCATGGCCTTCGAGTGAACTTGGTAAAGGTTTTGGCAAATTAACTGCGATGCGCACACCATTCTGGCTTTTAGTGACCTTAATTGAAAAATCAAATTCTTGTTCTGGATAACGCATAAACGCTTCGATAGATTCTTCTTCGCGATTAATTTTTCGCTCTTTGAATTGCGGGGTCATATCCCACTGTTCGGGTGTTGCATTTAAACGTACATCGCCGTTAGTCGCAGTGCGCTCGCCGTGATGAATTATTTCCACGCCGCTGGTTTTTGCATCGCTAAACAAACCGTCGTACCAATTGCTAAACACTAAAATATTTAAACCTTGCTGCTCAAAATAATCTTTATCGTTTAAAACCAGTTTGTTATCTGCATTGGATGTTTGGCATAGGATTAATGCAAATACAAACATGACCCCACTTAGGCGACGGGGCGGAAAGTGAATAAACATAGTAGGTATCCATTTTTTAAGGCCTTATAGTCTAATTGATTATAACTTGCGATGGATACGGTTTTTACAAAAAATAACGACTCGCTTCTACGTTGCCGTTTGCCCACTGCTCCTTGCCCGCTGCTCTTGCGAAGTTGCATTGACGTTATCGAATATTTTTTGGAATTTAACAGAATATTATTTATTTTAAGCTTGAATCCTTTTGTGTTGTGCTCCGCATTACTTTTCCATCGTCCTCGCTAATGCCCACACTTGCACATCCTTCGCTCCTGCTTTTATCAATAGCTTGCTTAACTCCCGCATTGTCGCTGTGGTTGTTACTACATCATCAATTAACGCAATACGTTTTCCAAAAACTTTCTGTTGGGCTGCTGGCGAAATAAAAAATGCTTTGCGCAGATTTTTTTGTCGCTCACTTCGCGTTAATTCTTTTTGTGCCGGGCTGCGATGTTGACATTGGATAATTCGCGTTGCCAATGGAACTCTCGTAATGCGAGCAAGATATTGCGCTAAAATTTCAGCTTGATTAAAACCGCGCTGCCAACGCTTAGTCCAGTGCATAGGTGCGGGAATGAGCAAGTCTGGCATTTGCCAATCGGCCTGAGTTGTACAATCGTTAATGTGTTGTGCAAGTAGTTGCCCAAGCAATTTCCCATGCGCCAGCTTGCGGTGATACTTGAAACGATGGATGAGAGGGGTCAGTGGATATTGATAAGCAAAGGGGATAATACTTCGACTAAATGAGGGCGGCTGGCTTAGGCAATGGCCACAAAAATCTCCCGCCGACGTCAATGCAAGAGCACATTGCTGGCAACTGTGTTCATTGCGCTGTGCCCAAGGTAGATCATAAAGGCAGCCTTCACAGAGCAGTTCGCCTTTTAAAGTAGCTGCACACAATAAGCATTGCGAGGGTAGTAAGCCACTTTTAAGCCGGCTCAATTGCTGGCCGATAGCCTGAAATAATTGCATTGTTAACCTAAATCTCCTTTTAAGGTTGACAGCCTTGTCGCTGCCGTTAAGAATATGCCCATATATTTTTTGCCATGCTAATGAATTGGCGCCAACCAATCAATTCAAATTCTCGCTGAGCCAGCCTTATGAATGCATCAATGAACCTATCCTCCGCACCGCAAATTGCAACGCCACAGCTCCGTAATGACTGGAGCCGCGCCGAGATAGCCGCGTTGTTTGCGTTGCCATTTAGCGATTTAATGTTTCAGGCACAAAGCACCCACCGTGCTTTCTTTAACCCCAACGAGGTTCAAGTCAGCACTCTTTGCTCAATTAAAACCGGCGCATGCCCGGAAGATTGCGCTTATTGCCCGCAATCCGCCCGTTACGATACTGGCCTTGAGCGCGAAAAACTGTTGGCAGTAGAAAAGGTTATTGAAGAAGCCAAAGCCGCAAAAGCGAGCGGTGCTACTCGCTTTTGTATGGGAGCAGCCTGGCGCTCACCGAAGGGTAAAGACATGCCTTACGTAACCAGCATGGTCCAGGGTGTGAAATCATTAGGCCTGGAAACCTGCATGACGTTGGGTATGCTCGACCAAGAGCAAGCCCAAACACTGGCCAATGCTGGCCTTGATTATTACAACCACAACCTTGATACATCACCTGAATTTTATGGCGATATTATTACTACGCGCACCTATCAAGACCGTTTAAACACACTCGATAATGTGCGCAATGCGGGCATGAAAGTTTGCTGTGGCGGTATTGTCGGCATGGGCGAGGCAGAGAGTGATCGTGTGGGCCTATTGTTGCAACTTGCAAATATGAACGAGCATCCTGAATCAGTGCCCATCAATATGTTGGTGAAAGTGGAAGGTACTCCCTTAGCAAATCAGGCTGACCTCGACCCCTTTGATTTTATTCGCACCGTTGCCGTTGCACGAATTCTTATGCCGCAATCACATGTGCGCTTATCGGCAGGCCGCGAGCAAATGAATGATCAAATGCAAGCGCTGGCATTTTTAGCCGGCGCAAATTCGATTTTCTACGGCGAAAAATTATTAACAACCGCAAACCCCGAAACCAATAAGGATATGCAACTGTTCCAACGTTTAGGTATTAATGCCGAGACCTATGAAGTGCATGAAGATGAAGCCGAGCATGTGGCCGCAATAGCAACTCAGTTAAAAGTAAATGCAGAAGCAGCGCAAATGGATTCATTCTTTTATAACGCCGCTAAATAATTTTAAAAATTCCCTTTCACAAGGAACCATGCTTTGAATGACACTGCTTTATTTCGCGATTTTAATTTATCGTGACTAATAATTTTTCGATAGATAAAACTCTGGCCCCCGCTCTTGCCGAACGCAAAACTGCAAATTTATATCGTACGCGGCGCCTACTCAGCTCGCCACAAACACCTCACGTCATTATCGACGGGAAAAATTACACTGCGTTTTGCAGCAATGATTATCTCGGCTTAGCAAATGATCCCACTGTAATTACAGCTTTTAACAATGCCGCAAATAAATTTGGCGTGGGTAGCGGCGCATCACATTTAGTAGCAGGGCATTCCTATGAGCATCACGCACTGGAAGAAGAATTAGCAGCTTTCACCGGCCGCGAACGCGCGCTTTTATTTTCTACGGGTTATATGGCAAACCTCGGTGCGATCACTGCGCTTGTCGGTCAGGGTGATGCAATATTTGAAGACCGGTTGAACCATGCAAGCTTATTGGACGCAGGCTTATTAAGTGGCGCTCGCTTTCAACGTTTTCTACATAATGATGTAAAAAATTTGCAATCTCGTTTAGAAAAATCTACAGCTAATAGAAAATTAATTGTGGTCGACGGCGTTTTCAGCATGGATGGTGATTGCGCACCATTACCAGAAATTGCAGCACTCGCGAAAAAAAATAATGCGTGGTTAATGGTGGACGATGCACATGGCTTTGGCTGCCTTGGTCAACACGGAGGAGGCTGCGCTGAACACTTTGGTTTATCACAAAACGAATTACCTATTTTAATGGGCACGCTCGGAAAATCCTTCGGTACTTTTGGAGCATTTATCGCAGGTAGCGAAACTCTTATCGAAACCTTAATTCAATTCGCGCGGCCTTATATTTACACTACTGCAATGCCACCTGCTATTGCCGCCGCAACTCGCGTGAGTTTACGTTTACTACAAAACGAATCCTGGCGGCGCGAACATTTACAACAGCTCATTACCCATTTTCGTAACGGCGCAGAAAAATTAGGCTTACAGTTAACAAATTCAACCACGCCGATTCAGCCAATTATTATTGGCGATGAAACAAAAGCCTTGGCAATGTCTGAAGCCTTAGCAACGCGAGGCATTTTAATTATTGCCATTCGTCCACCAACAGTTGCAGCTGGCAGTTCACGTTTACGCATCACGTTTAGTGCTAAGCACACAATTGCGCAAGTAGATGATTTGTTAAGTGCGCTTGCAGATGTTCATTCTGCGGGACCATATTCAATAGGGCCAGACGCCATTGAATAAAATAATATTACTACACGGTTGGGGTTGTGATTCCAGCACTTGGACTCCCATACTGCCCCAGTTACAAAATCTCGGAAATGTTATCGCCATTGATTTGCCGGGTTTTGGTAAAAGTGATGAGCTAAATAATTATTCATTAGATGCAGTTGTAGATTTTATTGCACAACAAATATCTGAACCCTGCATCCTTATCGGCTGGTCTTTAGGTGGCGTGTTAGCAGTACAAATTGCCACGCGGTATCCCCTTAAAGTGCTAGGTGTAATTACACTTGCAGCAAATATAAAATTTGTTGCAAGTAATGATTATGCCAATGCCATGCCTCCATCAACCTATAATTCTTTCCTCGAAAGTTTTAAAAAAAATTCACTCGCAGCACTTAAAACATTTAGTGGTTTATTGGCACAAGGCGATGTTAATGAACGTGCGTTATTAAAAAAATTACGCAGTGTGGTTTCCAGCGACGCTGTTAATGCTAATTGGTTGCAAGCGCTACAGCTGCTTTCGCAATTGGATAACCGTGCTGCCTTTGCCGCGATCATACAGCCAGGATTACATTTATTCGGCGAGGTCGATGCGTTGGTACCCGCTAGTGCTGCACTATCCTTAACTGCACTGAATGCGAAACAAAAAATAATTGTATTACCACAAGCGGCTCACGCGTTGCATTGGAGCCAACCAGACAAAATCATCGAATGCATTCAAGATTTTTTTCAAGTATTGGAATCTGAAACTATTGATAAAAAAAATGTGGCGCAATCGTTTAGTCGTGCGGCTAAAACCTACGATGCCGCCGCCAGCTTCCAACGCGACGTAGGCGATGAATTAATACGTAGCATTGAAATCAATCAAGCAGCAGAAATTGTCGTTGATCTTGGCTGCGGCACAGGTCACTTCACCCCACTTATCCAAAACATATTTCCATCAGCGCAAGTTATTGGTGTTGATCTCGCCGAAGGAATGCTAGGTGTTGCGCAAGAAAAAAATCAACAAATAGAAACCTGGGTATGCGGGGATGCCGAAAAATTACCTTTCGCCAATGCGAGTGTTGATATTATTTTTTCCAGCCTCGCATTGCAGTGGTGCAATAACTTACCTGAATTATTTTCTGAAATACATCGCGTCATTAAACCCGGTGGTGCGTTAATTTTTTCTACGCTGGGATCCAGCACCTTACACGAACTAAGAAGCGCATGGCAGCAGGTAGATACCGATATTCATGTTAACCAATTTACATCATCAGAACATGTACAAAAATACTTACTGAGAAGCGGTTTTTCACTTGACCGCTTCGAAAAAAAATCTTCGGTATTGGAATTTGAAAAGCTTTCGGATTTAACGCGAAACCTCAAAGCATTAGGCGCGCACAATATGAATCGTGGCCGCGCAACGGGTCTAACCGGGCGAAAAAAAATTGCTGCGTTTAAAGCCGCCTATGAAAATCTACGCCACAATAACGTATTACCGGCAACCTATGATGTGCTTTACATCACCGCGAAAAAATTGAGCATTAGCTAATGGCAAAAAAAGCGTTTTTTATTACGGGTACTGATACTAATGTTGGAAAAACATTAGTTGCGGCAGGTTTATTAGTTGCGGCAAAAAATAGTGGTTTGACAACAGCAGCACTAAAACCTATCGCAGCTGGCTGCGAAAAAACCGAAACGGGATTACGAAATGCTGACGCTCTCCTGTTGCAGTCAGTCATTACGCAACCACTACACTACGAGCAAATTAATCCTATCGCCCTTGAAGCCGCGATTGCTCCGCATATCGCGGCACAACATGAAAAACGTAGTTTGTCAGTTGATCGCTTGGCAGGCTTTTGTCGTGGAATTTTATCTTCAGCAGACTTCACCATTGTTGAAGGTGCAGGTGGCTGGCGAGTACCCATCAACCCTCGCGAGACCATGGCAGATCTTGCTAAAACATTAAAGCTGCCGGTTATTATGGTGGTGAGCATGCGTTTGGGCTGTTTGAATCATGCACTTCTCACGGCTGAGGCAATTATGCGCGATGGCTTATCATTAGCGGGTTGGGTAGGAAATTGTATGGATGCCGATATGCCCTCTCTGCCAGAAAATATTGATAGCTTGCTCGCACGCCTTCCTGCACCTTGTCTGGCTGTTGTACCGTTTTTATCAGAACCGTCACCAACTGCTACGGCAACTTATTTTGAAGCAATTGAGCTCGAAAAAATTCTACGGTAATTAACCCTGTCGATAAAAAAATAACACTATTATTTATTTTTCTCTTGGTTGATAGCTGGCTGTAATAGTCTATGAGACGGCCTTGGCGAAATCACCTATACAGCTCGAAATTCTTCATCCTTTGTTTAAGGCGCGTCCTACAGTGTTGCAACCTGAGGTTAACGCAACCAGCAAAGGAAACTTGCAATGACGTTATTTTCCTATAAAAAGCGACAAAAACAGTGCAATTTTCGATTCTCTTGAATAAATCCTGCGAATTTTTTTATCAATGCCCCGCCTTTTCACCCTATGGTTTGACTGTTTCAGTGGTCAGCTATTAGGGCGCCCTTGGAATATTTCCACCGATATTTTAAAAATTTAAAAATAAAGAAGGCTTCGGCCGACCTAAATATCCACATTATGAGCGGTGCTCGGTATCGGCGAGAACAGCTTTATTTGTGATGTCATATTTGCGAGGAACAATCCAATGATTGCCAACATAATAATTAATAGAAAGATAATAACGTTTTTAACATTTTTTTTATTCGTGCCAGCAGTCCAGGCACAAAGCAATAACCTCATCGTGGACTTGGGGGGCACTATTCGCCCGGTCACCCACGCTGCCTCGGGTGCGCTATATGGCGTCACTGAAACCTTGCCAACGGACATTAATGGCTTGGTGGCTCCGCTCAAGCCACGCATGTTTACCCAACCGGCCCGCAGTGGCTCGGGGTTCCAGCAGCCTATCGGTGCTGCGATACCTGTTTCCCAGCGGCTTGCGAATACCACAGCGCAAGTTACCCTCAGGCTGGCGGATGTCCTTCCGGGCGGGCCGTATCGATGGTCTGGTTGGTCTCACTGGTCTTCGCTGGTTAGGTCTGTTATTACCGATAAACGCAATTCCGGTCGAAATAATTATTACGGCTACGAAATATGGAACGAACCCAACGTCACCTGGATTAGCGCGAATGGAAATTTCAATTCGGTGTTGTGGAAACCAACTTATGATTTGATTCGCGCGCAGGATCCAGGGGCGCGCATCATCGGCCCTTCCGCCGCTTGGTACCACCGCTCGTACATCGAGTCATTCCTTCGCTATTGCGTCGCCAATAATTGTCTGCCGGACGTGATTGGCTGGCATGAACTGGGAGGAGCGGACAATATCACCGCCAACATCAATGACTACCGTGCGCTGGAGCGGAGCCTCGGCATATCGCCAAGAGCCATCAGCATCAACGAGTATTCACACGGTACTCACGAATATGAAGGTGCTCCCGGTATTTCCGTGCCTTTCATCGCCAAGTTTGAACGCAATCAGGTTGAGACCGCCAATATCTCCTGGTGGTTTACCAACTTGCCCGGCAGGTTGGGCAGCCTGCTGACCGCGAACAACCAGCGCGGCGGCGGTTGGTGGTTGTACAAATGGTATGGTGACATGACCGGTAATATGGTTAAGGTGACGCCGCCCAATCAAAATGGCGACGGCCTGGATGCATTTGCAAGTCTCGATACCGGGGCGGGCTATGCCAGTATCGTTCTTGGGGGCGATTTCATCGGTACCGCAAATGTTGTCATCAATAATGTTCCGGCCAGTTTTGGTAGCAAGGTGAATGTCATTGTGGAGTATGTCGCCTGGTCGGATAAGGATACTCCCGTCAATGGCACGGTCACCGCCGCGCAGTCAGTCTTCAATGTCGTTAACGGGTCGCTCTCAGTTCCCGTAACTATGTTTAATGCGTTCTATGGTTACCGTGTATACATTACCGGTGAAGGCGGCACACCTGAGGGTGATTCGCTGGATGTGGAGCTGGAAAGTCTGAGCGGCCAAGGCAGTTTCTCTCCGTTTATTGTGCGATCCGATTCAGCTGCGTCCGGCGGACAATATATTTCATGGCCGAACAACGTTGACCAGTTTCTGGCTGCTCCCTCGGACAACGCAACCGGTCAGGTCGCGATACCTTTTGCACTGTCCGCGTCGGCCAATGTGAGCTTCTCCATTCGAGCCAATATGGCTAATGCGAATGACGATTCTTTTTATTACAAGCTTGATTCGGGTGCCTGGACCACACACAACAATTCCGTAACCACTGGTTGGAGCACTTTAAGCCCGGCGACATTCAATAATCTTGGAGTTGGCAATCACACCTTGTACTTACTAAGGCGTGAGGATGGTGCCGGGCTGGACAAGGTGACTCTCACAGCGTCAGCTGGAGATATCACCAGCAGATCTGGACCATTCAGTTCCAGTAGTCGTGTGTCGAGTAGTAGTTCTTCAATTCGTAGTTCTTTAAATCCAGGTTCTTCAAATCGTAGTTCGTCCAGCGCGCCCAGTGGCGGGGTGAGTTGCTCAGTGGGTGAAATCAACCGGTGGGGTAGTGGTTTCACTGCTAGCTTTACGGTCAGCAATGGTGGGCGCACCGCTGTCAACGGTTGGTCTGTCGATGTGCGCTTTGCTAGCTCGATCAGCGTCGTAAACTTCTGGAATGCCACTATTTCAGGTTCGGGCAGTTCGTATACCGCAGTCAATACCAGTTACAACGCGAACATTGGCCCAGGGCAGAGCGTCAGCTTTGGTGTTCAGGGCTCGGGTAGTCCCTCAAGTATCAGTTGCGACTAACTGTTGAGGAGGCAGGTTTATTGACTTGCCTCCTTTCTTAAAGCTGCTCGGCTTGTGAGCCGCGCAGCTTTTTCTTCAGTGTATCTATTTTTCCTCTCCGTTTATTTCTGTTGGTCCTTCCTTCATTTTTACTGGCGTATTGCCCAAGGGGTGAGTTGTTGGGCCATGGTGAGCTTTACCCTCACGCATAGTCTGCAATGGGTTTTTCGTTGTATGTGGTGCTGATTATCTTGCTAATAATTACTTCATTTTCTCAAGCATTTCTTTTTGTTGTGGGGTTAAGTTCCTAAATTGCTCATCAAATTTCTTTCTCCTTTCCATAGAAACTAATCCATTTTCTTCGTTATATTTCCTGGCATTTTCTTCAACTTTACTTAATTCTTGGTCAGCGTTATTTAAAAATTCATTGAGATGGTATTATGGTGGTGAGCATGCGTTTGGGCTGTTTGAATCATGCACTTCACAAGAAAATATCGACAGCTTGCTTGCGCGCCTTCCTTCTCCCTGCTTAGCTGTCGTACCGTTTTTAATAGCGCCATCACCAACCACAATGACAAGTTATTTCAATGCAATTGAGCTGGAAAAAATTTTCGGTAACTAATGATGTCGATAAAAAAAATAACTGCTTTCATTATATTTTTTTCTTTGATGATGGCTGGCTGTACCAGCTTGCCTAAAGAAAACACAATCCCCATCATAAACACCAAACATACAATTTATTTTGTGTATCGCAAATGGCACACAAGCATTATTGTCGACGCAAAACAACTTGCCGCACAAAGCCCAAAATTTGCTGCAGATTTGCGCGGTCAAAAATTTGCACGTATTGGCTGGGGTGATGGCGATTACTTCACCGGGAAAAGTAAAACCTGGGGGACTGCAGCTACGGCCTTGGTTGCTTCTCATTCTTCAGCAATACAGCTGTTAACTTACGATGATAATTTTTTAACTGAAATCCCTCCAGAAACAGTTGTGCCTCTGGCTATTAGCGATAACGGCTTGCAACAACTCATCAACTATATTGATACCTCTGTGGCGGTAGACGAAAAAAATACCGCGCTACGCTTACAGGCACATGTTGCTGATACCGGCGTATTTTTTCAGGCGACCAAACATTACAGCTTTTTCAACAACTGCAATACCTGGAGTGGCCAGGCATTACGACTCGCAGGTCTACCGGTTACTAATCGTTTAACTGCTCAAGGTGTATTCAAACAAGCACAAGCCATTTCCCGCACCCAGACGCAAGCGGGTCTATTTAGAGACCGCTTGGGACATTGAAACACTAGGAATGCTGCAAGCGATCTATATATAAAATTCTTAAATCAAATCTGTCTTAAAATCCCGACAAAAGTGACAAGCAAGCCTGTTTTTTGACCACATCTCGGCGTAAAATTCATCTAAGAGTTTAAATTTTGGCACTTTTGGGGATGCGGCAATGAATATAGGCTCAGTAGTTAATCAAGGTTTAACCGGGATGCAACGTAGCCAGACTGAAATGGCGCGCTCGGCACAACAAATTGCTGAAGCCGGAACCACCCAGCGAAATAACCCTGAAAAAAATGATTTAATTGAACCTCTATTAAATCTCAAGGTGCAATCACATATTTTTGATGCGTCAGCGAAAGTAGTGAAAACGGCCAATGAAACCATTGGTACCCTGTTGAATATCAAGGCATAAGACTTAACCCTAAGACAATTCCTATATGATTGTTAATAACTTTCCTTCCAGCAATGCCAATACCGTAGCGCCCTATGTACCGCTCGGGCGGCAACCCGTTGGCCAGGAAAACAGTGATCTTAAAGCCTCCAGCCTAAAAGCCTTGGAACAATCCGCCGCTTTGACGCGCAATGAAAATCAGCGCATTCCATACGATCAACTAAATAAGCAGGCCCAACAACAACTGGCAGATGATCGCCTAAGCAAGGTTAAAGCTGACGAGCTAAAAGCTGAACTTCAAGCAAAAGAACAGTTAGCAGAAGAGCAAACAAAAGCCCAAAAAGCAGAAGAAGCGAAAAAAAACGCACGGAAAGAACAATATCAAAACGAGCAGAAAAAGGAGTTGTCGCGCCAGGAAGAGGAAGCCGCATACAAAAACACTCAACGTATAGATAGCTTTAAAAAGGCAAATAAAAAGGCTATCAATCTTAATCGCCATTTGGTTGAGATAGGCGCAATTAAAGGCTCGTCAGCCATAGGTAATTTATTAAATCATCGCGTTTAGAAAAATGACCAAAATTACTACGATCAGCAATGGTAATGACGTTCGATATAATAATATTTGATAAAAATTTATTATTGACCAGATAACACTACTTACTTCTGCCACATTCGCCGATTCAGAACTTTCACTTGACCTACAGTATGCCCTTCCATATAATGCGCGACCTCACTAAGGCTAAGCCAATGGTGAGTTACGGACGCGGGGTGGAGCAGCTTGGTAGCTCGTCGGGCTCATAACCCGAAGGTCGTAGGTTCAAATCCTGCCCCCGCAACCAAATTTATTGTGGATTTTTTATCTACAAAATAGCGAGAAATTAAAATCATCCATTTTGATTTTCGCGACAAGTTTTACTGAGACGGCCAACGTAGTCGCTCAGTTACTTAAAACCCCTTTATGGGGTTTTTTTATAGGCGTCACTTTAGCTGTCCTATTTAGCTACATTGGGCAGGTTATTATTGCTGCGAAGTTTGCAGTTATTGTAATAATGTTTGAATGGGCCTTGTGCCCATTTTTGATTTTTGAGTCATTGTTTGTTTTTATTTTTATTCGTAGTGAGCAGGTTTTGACGCATGGCATCCAAACAAGAACTTTTGCAAGAAATGATTGCACCCATCATTACCTCTTTAGGTTGTGAGCTGTGGGGTTTGGAATATTTAACGCAAGGGCGTTACACAACCTTGCGAATTTTTATTGACGCCCCCAATGGGGTATCTTTAGAAGATTGCGAAAAAGTAAGTCGCCAAGTTAGCGCGGTAATGGATGTAGAAGACCCTATACAAGGTGAATATACTCTTGAGGTTTCATCGCCAGGCATGGATCGGCCGCTTTACACATTTGCACACTATGCCCGCTATGTAGGCGAAATTGTAAATTTACGTTTAAGAATGGCCCGCGATGGCCGCCGTCGCTTTAAAGGTGAAATTCTTAAAGCTGAAAATAATGAAGTGTTAATCGCCGTAGAAGGCAAAGAATATTTGTTCGCTGTGGATGCTATCGATAAGGCAAATATAGAGCCGCGTTTTGATAAAATCATGCCACACGACGAGCTAAGCGAAGAGTAGTTTAAAAAAGTTTGTGCAACCGGACCAGCATTTTAAAATTTAAAAATGCAACAAATGTTCGGCCACCCATTACCTAATCGTAAGGATTAGTTTGCGGAGTTAACAGAGGTTAAGAAATGGCAAAAGAGATTTTATTAGTCGCTGATGCGGTGTCTAACGAAAAAGGCGTCGACAAAGATTTAATTTTTCAAGCGATTGAAAGTGCCTTATCAATGGCAACCAAAAAACGTTTTGACGAAGACTCCACTATTGAAGTACTTATTAATCGTCAAACCGGTGATTATGAAACTTTTCGCATATGGGATGTTGTAGCCGATAACGAAATGGCTGAATTAGGTACGCAACTTTATACCGACGAAGCTCGCGAAAAAGATCCAACGTTGAAGCCCGGCGATATCTGTCGCGAAAAAATTGCAAACGCGGATTTTGGTCGCATTGCAGCGCAAGCCGCCAAACAAGTTATTGTACAGAAAGTTCGCGAAGCGGAACGTGCACAAATGGTTGATGAATATCGCGACCGCATGGGCGAATTAATTAGTGGAACGGTAAAGAAAGTTACACGCGATAGCATTATTGTTGATCTTGGCAATAACGCTGAAGGCTTACTGCCACGTGATCAATTAATTGGCCGTGAAATTTTCCGCATGGGCGATCGCATTCGCACGCTGTTACTTGAAGTGCGCAACGAAAGCCGTGGACCGCAGTTATTTTTGAGCCGCTCTTGTTCAGAAATGCTGATTGAATTATTCAAAATTGAAGTTCCGGAAATTGCTGAAGATATTATCGAAATTAAAGGTGCAGCACGTGACCCAGGTTTGCGCGCGAAAATTGCAGTAAAAACCAACGATGGTCGTATTGATCCTGTAGGTGCTTGTGTTGGTATGCGCGGTTCGCGTGTACAGGCCGTATCAAACGAGTTGGGCGGTGAGCGGGTTGATATTGTGTTGTGGGACGATAACCCAGCCCAGTTTGTTATGAATGCCATGTCACCTGCAGAAATAGAATCTATCGTCGTGGATGAAGATGCGCGTTCCATGGATTTAGCAGTTAACGAAGATAATCTGGCAATGGCCATTGGTCGTGGCGGCCAAAACGTGCGTTTAGCGTGCGATTTAACCGGCTGGAATATCAACGTGATGAGCGTTGCTGATTGGAAAACCAAACAACAAGCTGAATCTGGTAGCTACATCCAAGTGTTTATGAACGCGTTAGATGTTGATGAAGACGTAGCGGCAGTGTTAGTTGAAGAGGGCTTCACCACGCTAGAAGAAGTGGCGTACGTACCGCTTGAAGAAATGTTGGCAATCGACGGCTTTGATGAAGATATTGCTGAAGAATTGCGTGCTCGCGCTAAAGACGCGCTCTTAACTCAGGCACTAGCTTCTGAAGAGCGTATTGAAGGTGTTGCGCCAGCGGAAGATTTACTCACGATGGAAGGCATGGATCAAGCCTTGGCAATTAATTTTGCTAGCCGTGGGATTATTACGATGGAAGATTTAGCTGAGCAATCAGTTGATGATTTATTAGGTATCGATGGCATTGACGCTTCACGCGCCGCTGCGCTGATTATGAAAGCTCGTGAACCTTGGTTTGCATAACGCTATTCATTGAAAGTGCAAATATGCTAAAACAAGAGTTATTCCAGATGTGAGCCAAGAACTATCCTTGAGGAAAAACAATGGCAGAAGTAACAGTTAGCGACCACGCCAAATCGGTAGGTGCACCGGTCGAGCGATTGCTAAAACAAATGCAAGAAGCCGGCTTAAACCATAAGTCGCAAGATGCGCGCGTTTCTGATGAAGAAAAGCAGCGCTTATTAGCGTTTTTGAAAACCAGTCATGGCGAGTCTAACGCTGAGCCGAAAAAAATCACGTTGCAGCGCAAAACCACCACCACCCTCAAAACGGGTACGGGCAGCGCACGCAAAACCGTGAATGTAGAAGTGCGTAAAACGCGTACCTACGTGAAACGTGATGATGATGCGCCGGCTGACGTTATAGACATTACCGCTCAGGTTGACGCAATTGCAGCTCCGGCAGCTAAACCTGCTGCAGTAACTCCTGCTAAAGAAACAGTTGAAGCATCACCTGTAACGTCGAGTGAACCTGCTCCAGCAGTATCGCATCGTGTTTCATTTGCTGATGGTGTAGAAGAGAAGCGCCGTGCCGCCATCGAGCGCCGTCAGGCTGAAGAGTCACAACTCAAAGCTGATCAGCAAGCTCGTGAAGAAGCTAGACGCCAACCTGCACCAACACATACTTTAAAAAGGCCTGAGGCGAATCGCCCGGATGCGGCTCGTACGGATACTGCTCGCACAGATCAGAAACCGCCAGCAGCAAAAGAAGGTGGCAATGCGCCGCGCCCTTCTAACCGACCAAAACCGGCAGCGATCCCAGCACCAGCAGATCTTGAAGCTAAAACAGGTCACGGTCACGGCCATAAGAAAAGCCATAAGCGTGACGACGATGCGGACTCCAACGAAGATGCACGCAGTAAACGTGGTGGCGCTGGAAAAGCGACCAAAAAAGGCGCCGCTGGCTCTAAGAAAGCACCCAAAATTGATTTGTTGGATTTCGTTGCAGAAGATGGCGAGGACAATGATGTATTAGCGCGTCGCAGCCACTTACGTGCGCACCACAAAAAGACCAACAAGCACGCCTTTAAAAAGCCGACTACTAAAATTGTTCATCAGGTCGATGTACCCGAAATGATTGTGGTTTCTGACCTGGCCCAGCGCCTCACCGTTAAAGTAGGCGAGATTATCAAACGCCTAATGAAAATGGGTGTGATGGCTTCAATGAATGAAGCTATCGATCAAGACACAGCGGCTTTACTGGTTGAAGAAATGGGCCACGAAGCAAATTTGGTCCATGTCGATGCAATTGAACATGCTCTAGAAAAAGCCCTCGAAACTGAAGGTGATTTGGTGCAACGCGCTCCCGTCGTAACCGTTATGGGTCACGTTGACCACGGTAAAACATCGCTACTCGACTATATTCGTGAAGCTAAGGTAGCGGCTGGCGAAGCTGGCGGTATTACTCAGCATATCGGCGCTTACCGCGTTAAAACCAGCCGTGGCGAAATCACCTTTTTGGACACTCCCGGTCACGCCGCGTTTACCGCCATGCGTGCTCGTGGTGCCCAATGCACAGACGTGGTTATCCTAGTGGTTGCAGCAGACGACGGTGTAATGCCGCAAACCGAAGAAGCTATTTTGCATGCCCGCGCCGCTGGCGTACCTATAGTGGTTGCTATCAACAAATGCGACAAGCCAAGTGCCGACATTGATCGTGTTAAAAACGAGTTGGTAGTGAAGGGGGTTATCCCGGAAAACTACGGTGGTGATACGCAATTTATCGAAGTATCTGCGCATACCGGTCAAGGTATTGATCAATTACTTGAAGCGATTTCTTTGCAGGCCGAAGTACTGGAATTGCATGCTGTTACCAAGGCTGCTGCTAAGGGCGTGATCATTGAATCGCGTCTGGACAAAGGCCGTGGTGTAGTGGCTACACTACTTGTCCAACAAGGTACTTTGCGTCAAGGCGACTTGATTCTGGCAGGCCAAAGCTATGGCCGTGTGCGCTCAATGAGCGACGAGCGCGGAATTCAAATTAAAGAAGCTGGCCCGTCCACTCCCGTCGAAATTCTTGGTTTGGATGCTGCACCTAGCGCCGGCGATGACTTCGTAGTCATGACTGACGAACGTAAAGCGCGCGAGGTTGCGCAATTCCGTGCTGAAAAAGAACGTCAAGAGAAGCTTTCTCGTCATACTGCGGCCAAGCTGGAAAATATGTTTGCCGGTATGGACGCAGGCCAGAAGAAAATTCTGACCGTAGTTGTGAAAGCAGATGTACGCGGTTCTCTGGAAGCCATTCAGTCATCTTTGGCCGAAATTGGCAATGAAGAAGTACAAGTTAACGTGATTTCCTCCGGCGTCGGTGGCATCACTGAAAGCGATGTAAATCTTGCAATTACTACCGGGGCCATTGTAGTTGGTTTCAACGTTCGCGCTGATTCAACGACTCGCCGCATGGCGGAAGCCGAAGGTGTGGATATACGTTACTACAGCATCATCTATCAATTGCTGGATGAGATCAAAGCGGCTCTTAGTGGCATGCTTGATCCAGAGCGCATTGAAACCATCGTCGGTATTGCCAACGTACGTGAAGTATTTACTTCGCCGAAATTTGGTCAAGTGGCTGGCTGTATGGTTATCGAAGGTACTGTCTATCGCAGCAAACCTATCCGTGTATTGCGCGAGAATGTAGTGATATTCCAAGGTGAACTGGAATCTTTACGTCGCTTTAAAGATGACGTTAACGACGTTCGCAACGGCGTGGAATGCGGTATCGGCGTGAAAAATTACGACGTGAAGGTCGGCGACCAGATCGAAGTTTATGAAGTTAAAGAGGTAGCACGCAAGTTATAAAACTTGCGTAACTCCCCGCGCCCCGACGCTTATCAGTGTTCGGGGTTTTGTTATTTGTAGGGTGCCGCTTGCTGCGCCCTTAAATTAATCTTCGTATGTTTTAGGTGCACGAAACTGCGCCCCTACGATGATAGGTTTTTAGAGGTTAGTGGCTAATGCCAAGAGAATTTACACGATCAGACCGAGTATCTGATGCTATCCAGCGGCTATTGGGAAAAATAATCCCGCGCGAAATCCGCGATCCGCGTATAGGTATGGTCAATATCAATTCAGTGACAGTTACTCGCGATATGGCCTATGCCAAAGTTTATGTTACGTTTGTAGGCGCTGAAACAGAGGCCGAAAGTGTAGCCGCTGCTTCCGTTTTGAATAAAGCATCAGGTTTTTTGCGTACATTTATTGCTAAAGAACTCATTATGCGATCAGTACCCAAATTACAATTTATTTATGACAAAACGGCGATTCGCGGACAGGAATTAACTTATTTAATTAACCGCGCTTTAGCCGAAGATAGCCAACATGTTCACGACGATGAAATCAGTGAAAGTGATTCCATTGAAATTGAGAGCGATAGCGGCTCGGATAACGGTAAAGCTTAATGGCGCGCAGAAAAGGCCGCCCTATTGACGGTGTATTGTTATTAAACAAGCCAGCCGGCATGACTTCTAACCATGCGTTACAACGTGCCAAGCGTTTATTTTTTGTTGAGAAGGCCGGCCATACTGGTGCCCTTGACCCATTGGCCACCGGCGTGTTGCCGCTTTGCTTTGGCGAAGCAACTAAATTTTCGCAGTTTTTGCTCGATGCAGACAAGCGCTATCGCAGTACGTTTCGCCTAGGTCAAACCACCAATACCAGTGATGCAGATGGCGAAATTACGAGCGAAGCATCAACTGAAAGTATTACGCTTGCTCAGGTTGAGAAAGCATTAATTCCGTTGACCGGTGCTATTTTTCAGGTACCTTCGATGTTTTCCGCGCTTAAGCATCAGGGTCAACCGTTATACAAGATGGCTCGTCAGGGCATTGAAATCGAACGTGCGCCGCGCCCAGTTACGGTATATGCGATTGAAATATTAGCGTTTCGAGCAGGCGATGCTGCCGAAGTAGATGTGGATATTCGTTGTAGCAAGGGCACTTATATCCGCTCCATTGCAGAAGATTTAGGCTTTGCCTTGGGCTGTGGTGCACATGTCAAAACCCTCCATCGCTCTGGAGCAGGTTTGTTTGATGAAAAACAATGCATCAGCTTTGAGCAACTTGAACTGGATCACCAGGAATCGAGCTCATTAGGTAGCTATTTCGCGCTTGATTCACATCTATTGAGTGCTGATGCGCCAGTAGCAACGCTACCCGCAATCCACTTGCCGGAATCAAGTGCTCACTATTTTCGCTTGGGTAATCCAGTGATGGATGCACAGGCCTACCGCATTGCCGCACAAGGTGATATGGTGCGCGTCTTTTGTGCAGAATCCGATCAGGCGCGAGCACAATTTTTAGGTTTAGGTGAGATTACTGACGATGGTCGAGTAGCACCCAAACGCATTATTGCGAACCGCTCGGCTAACGAGCAATAGCCTTTGATTTAGGCTTTAGCACAGAATTTATCGACGCACTCTTTGTTCGAATTATGTTGGAGCAAATCGTTCGTATCGATAAAAAGCAGCGGTGACATCATTTAATTGATAATCACCGCAACAACCCAGCTGTCAATATGCGCGGCTGTGGCTGTAAATTAATTGCATATTAATAGAGGAAAATATCATGGCATTAAGTGCTGCTGAAAAAGCTGTCATCGTAAAAGAGTACCAACAAGCCGAAGGCGATACTGGTTCGCCCGAAGTTCAAGTAGCTTTGTTGACGATTAACATCAACAAACTGCAAGGACACTTTGCTGGCCATAAAGCCGACCACCACTCACGTCGTGGTTTGATTCGTATGGTTAACTCACGCCGTAAATTGCTGGATTACCTGAAGGGTAAAGACTCTTCACGTTATACAGCATTGATCCAAAAACTAGGTCTGCGCCGTTAAGGTTGTCGAGTGCCCGCTTCGGCGGGCACTTTACTTTATTGTTCAATGTAAAAAGCTCCATAGAAAACAGCTCAATAGAAAAATTAGAATGGATAACGCGGTAGTTGAATTAATACTATCGTGCTGGCAGGGTGCATCATCTCTCGTATGTACGTTCAAACATGAATAATGTTTAGTTGAAAAATATTCATTGAACGATATTTTTAAATGGCGCGTAAAATTAACGCAAAATAAAGGATAAAAGAGTGAATCCGATTATTAAGAAATTTCAATACGGCAACCAAACCGTAACCTTGGAAACTGGCCGCATAGCGCGTCAAGCTTCAGGTGCAGTCATGGTCACCATGGGCGAAGTCAGCGTACTTTGTACTGTTGTAGGTGCTAAATCAGCCAAAGCGGGTCAAGACTTCTTCCCGCTGTCCGTGCATTATCAAGAAAAAGCTTACGCTGCCGGCCGTATTCCAGGCGGCTATTTCAAACGTGAAGCGCGTCCGTCAGAAAAAGAAACCCTAACCTCACGTTTAATCGATCGTCCAATTCGCCCATTATTCCCGGACGGCTTTCTTAACGAAGTACAAGTAATTTGTACCGTTATGTCGACCGATAAAAAGAATGATCCAGATATAGCCGCATTAATCGGCACATCTGCTGCTTTGGCTATTTCTGGAATTCCCTTCAATGGCCCGGTAGGCGCTGCACGCGTAGCTTATACCCAACAAGAAGGTTACTTGCTCAACCCTACTTTTGCGGAACTCGCTACATCTGAGTTGGACATGGTAGTTGCCGGCACCAAAGACGCCGTGTTGATGGTTGAATCAGAAGCAAAAGAACTGCCAGAAGACATTATGCTTGGCGCAGTGCTTTACGCTCATCAAGAAATGCAAGCCGTTATTCAAGCTTGCGCCGAGCTGGCCCGCGATGCTGGCAAAGCACGCTGGGATTGGAAGCCAGAAGCTGTAAATGCAGAACTTAAAGAAGCATTGAACAAAGGTTTTGGTGAGTCAATTGGTATGGCTTACCGCGTTACCGACAAAGCAAAGCGTTATGATCGTTTGGATCAATTGACCAAAGAAGCTATCGCTGAACTGGCAAAAGAAGGTTCAGGCATTTCAGCTGACGATGTAAAAGGTGCGTTTGGCAATCTGGAATCCCATATAGTGCGTACACGCATTGTGGCAGGTGAGCCGCGTATTGATGGCCGCGATAACAAAACTGTTCGTCCAATTCAAGTTGAAGTGGGTGTACTGGGCAAAGCTCACGGTTCGGCGCTGTTTACCCGCGGCGAAACCCAGGC
>JANPKH010000484.1:0-5244 GCA_031425935.1 Gammaproteobacteria bacterium
AATAGCGCTGAGAGTATAGATAGTGCTGAGAATTCAAATGGTGCAGAGATTAAGGAAGAGGTGCAACCATGATTCAATCGCGTCGTGCAAAAAGGATGGAGCGCAATCACAAAAGATCTAAAACGCCCGGCTTAAATCTTGTTGCGCTGATTGATATTCTTACTATTCTTGTGTTCTTTATGTTAATAAATTCATCTACTACACAAAATATACCTAGCCAAAAAAACTTAAAACTTCCTAGCTCAGTTTCAAAGTTAATTCCTGAAGAAACACTTTTAATTGAAATAACACGTACGAATATTTTAATTCAAGGTATAAATGTTGCGAGTGTAGAGGAAGTACTAAATAACCCGAATGAAATTATTCCCAAACTAAAAGATGAATTGGTATTTCTGGCGAGTAATCTTGCCCCGGCACAAGGTGATGAAAAACCTGCAGATCGGAAAGTGACTATCATGGGCGATGAAAATATTTCCTATATTTTAATCAGAAAGGTGCTCACTACTTGTCAGCAAGCCCAATTCACTAAAATCGCCTTTTCAGCACATCAAAAATCCAAATTAAAAAGCTAAAGAGGCATGGTCAATGTTTGTGTTTAACGCAGCTATTACGGACATGGAATGACAGCAGCTATCACTTATAAAAATCTTGCGCTGGGTTGGCAACCCTCGCAGCAGATGGACACCCGTAACTTTAATAGAATTGTTACGGCGGTGTTTTTATTTGCAACGATTTTATTGCTCGTCATTTCGTTTACCGACATTCCGGAAACGAACAATCGGACTCGTGTGGCTGCGCCAGATCGCATTGCTGAGTTTATATCGCGCAAAGAAAAACCAATTGTAAAACCGCCCAAGCAGGAAATTAAACCTTTACCGAAATTAAAAGAAGAACCTATACCTACTGTTGTAGCTGAGCCCACAGAAGAGTTGCCTCGTGTCAAAGAAAGCGAACGCAAACCCTTAACAGAGTCGCAAAAGGAGGCGCGCAAAGTTGCTGAAAAAAGTGGACTATTGGCGCTAGCCAACGAACTTAATGACTTAATTGATACTAACGATGTCCGGACTAAAATGGCCAGAAATTTGTCTGCCGACCTTTCTACAACAGGTGAGTCAAATGTGGCGTCTGGTCACGATGTCAATGCTATTTCTGCAGGGGTAGCGCAATCTGGCGGTAATGTTGACGCAGCCCAGTACACTGGCGGAAAGGTGGGAGGAACTGCACTTGAATTAAGAAATAGTGAAAAAATCACTGGCGATCTTTTGGCTGGTTCCAATAAAGGCAGCGCAAATGGCACAAAGGGTACTACTAAAAATCAATCCGGAGCGGGCAGCGCTGGAGAAGATGTCACTATTGTATTTGATAAAAATAAAGGGGGACTCTATTCACTCTATGAACGAGAAAGGCGTACTACTCCCGGGTTACAAGGAAAAATTGTATTACAACTTATCATCTCGCCTGACGGGAATGTTATTGATGTAAAAATTATTTCCAGTGAATTAAATAATCCTGCGTTGGAAGCAAAACTTATAAGCCGTATAAAGTTATTTAAATTTAAGGCAGGTGGTGAAAAGCCAATAACAATTACCTACCCAATTGAATTTTTACCATCGTAAGATTGAGAATGGCAAGTACGAACACTCAGTATGCCTATAGTGCAAACTGAAAAACATCTGTACCTAGTCGCGCTATGATAACAAGGAGTCAAAAACTGACATCTTAGCAATTAGGTTCCTTTACATCCTTACAATCAGCACATTTAGCTTTGTTAATTCCGCCACCAACCAATCTGCATTTGTTGTAGCAAGATTGCGCATTTCTATATTCATTTTTTAGTCGTTCGCAAGTAGACGATTTTTTAGGTGAAGAATTAGGTACCTCTATAAACTGGGCAGTACTATTGCTTTTGGGGGGTTCATGGGTAGTTGCTTCCACACTGGGTATGGTATTGGTTACTTTCGTATCTACCTTTTTGCTTTGCGAGATATATTCTTTAGGGACTTCATCACTGAAATGCTTTTTTCCTTGCTTATCTGTCCAAGTATAAGTTTCGCTAAAAGCCGAAGGAATAATGCAAATCATAGCCATTAAGAAAAAGGTAAATGTATTTATTTTTCGCATAATATTTCTCTGTTCTCTAGTAGATTTGGATAGCTGGATAACTGCACTGTAAAAATTATTGTATTTTATGACAGCTTAAACTATTTACAGAAATCTTGAATGAGTGGTAGATATTTTTGACTCTCCGATATGGTGTTGTGAGACGTATTTGACAAAATATGGAATGACGCAAGGTTTTGTTTAAAGTGAGAATGCAATAATAGTGTTTGCTCGCGCGGCACAACTGAATCATTCTCTGCTGCTAAAATCAGTACTGGTATATTAATCGTTGGTGCATAACGCCATGATTCGTATTTATCGCTCAATAGCCACTTCACGGGGATATAGGGGAACTGGGAGCTGGCGAGCTCTAAAAGACTATTATAGGGTGCAACCAATATCAGCTTCGCTGCAGGTCGTAAACTTGCAACCTGCACTGCAATCCCAGTACCTAAGCTGCGCCCAAAAACGACTACTTGTTCGTGCTCTGCATATACCTCGTCGAAAAGCGCAAGAGCATCATTTATTAATGCGGCTTCTGTAGGCGTGCCTGCGCTTCCACCAAAGCCTCGGTAATGAAGTAAATAAAGTGCATGATCGGGAAATGCTGATGAGAAATCAGCAAGATTTAGCGAAACATCTTCTGCGTTGCCGCCAAAATAAATAAGTGCATTCTTACCACGTTGCGGACGTGTTGTTACAAGTACATCGCCTTCAATAGTGGGTAACTTTAAATTTACTTCATTCTTTAAAACAATTCGGGTTTGTGGAAAATAAATTAATGATCGCTGAAAAATATATAATCCAGCGCAAACTAATCCATAAATAGCAAAAACTATTATGGTTATTCGAATAGCTGTAATCATCAATTTATCCGTCTCTTTATCCATCTCTAACTGCAGCAAAGCTTATGTAAGATTAAGTAATCTATGTCAATAATATATACAATAAGCTATGTTGGAATTCATTAGGAAGCTTCTGCCAGCTGGCTTAACGTTCGTTTGCTTGAAGTTTTTTTACTTAAAGCTCGGCCATAAACCTCTTCATAAAGTCTGGCGCTTTTTTCCCACGAGAAATCTTGTTTCATTGCATTTATTTGTAATTTTTTCCATTGCTCCGGGTGTTGGTAACACGCAAGGGCGCGTTTAATTGCTTGATGTAAATTTTCAGCAGTTGCCTTGGTGAAAACAAAACCATTACTTGTATCATCGATTTCGCCTTGCGCTTCAATGACAGTATCACGCAAACCACCTACTGCATGAACAACCGGTAAAGTGCCATAACGCAAACTATAGATTTGATTTAAACCACAAGGTTCAAATATGGATGGCATTAAAAAGATATCAACACTGGATTCTATTTGATGCGCAAGAGCTTCGTCGTATCCTAAAGTTACCGATACTTTATCGGGATGTTGCAGTGCAATTTTGTTTAAAGCCTGTTCATAATTCTCAAAGCCGCTACCTAAAACGACGAGTTGGCAATTCAGCATTAATAATTGATTCATTTGCTCAAGCAATAGATCTATACCTTTTTGCTCAACCAAGCGGCCAATAAAACCCAGCATCGGAGTTGCTTCACTTATAGGTAAACCTAGTTGTGCTTGTAAGTGAGTTTTGTTTTTTACTTTTAGATTGATAGTGCGACGGTTGTAATTTTGGTGAATAAGTTTATCGGTACCAGGATTCCATTCGTCCATATCAATACCATTTAAAATTCCGCTTAGATCGTTTGCGCGAACGCGAAGTAAGCCATCCAACCCGCAACCAAATTCAGGGCTTTTAATTTCCTGGGCATAACTTGGGCTTACCGTAGTCACAGCATCAGCAAAGGCAAGGCCACCTTTAATGAATGACATTTGCCCGTAAAATTCTAATTTATCGTGGTGCCAAAAGTGTTGTGGAAAATCCATTTCAGCAAAGGCTTGATGCGAAAATAATCCCCGATAAGCCATGTTGTGAATGGTAAAGATGGTCGCTGGTTTAGTCGTATACGCAGAATCATCTTGAGATAAAAGCGCGGGCACTAAACCGGTTTGCCAATCATTACAATGAACAATGTCAGGCTGCCAATTGAGATTGGCTTGGTTGAGTGCAATCATTTGCGCAACTTTTGCAAACAGAAAAAAACGCCAGTGATTGTCATCCCAATCATTTCCATTCGGGCCGCAGTAGGGGTTACCTTCACGCTCAGAAAATTGCGGCATATCGGCCAGTAACACAGTCACTCGCGACCCTGGCAAACGCGTTTGCGATATAGTTATATCTTCACCAAGTATGGATAATTGCGTTATTTTTTTAATGCCTAAATCGTTCGCTTTTGCTAAAACGCTAGCGTAAGCAGGCAATAAAATTTTCACATCATGCCCTAATTTTAACAACGCCCTCGGTAAGCTGCCGGCAACATCGGCTAGCCCACCTGTTTTAATAAGTGGATGCGCTTCACTGGTAACATATAAAATTTTATTCATTTTCATTCCTGTCCAGACTTAGTTGCACTTTAAGAGAACCGCACCTAATGGCGGTAAGGTTAATTCAATAGATTGTGCGTGCCCCATCCAACTAATTGGTGATGATGGTATTTCCGAAGCATTGCCCATATTGGTGCCAGAATAATACGCAGAATCAGAATTAAAAATTTCGTGATAGGTTCCCGCAATAGGCACACCAAGGCGATAATTTTCGCGCGGTGTGGGTGTGAAATTAAGTACTACTAATGTTGAACCTTTGCTTCCTTTGCGCAAGTAGCTGATAACAGATTGGGTTGAGTCATTGCAATCTACCCATTCAAAACCTTCGTGTTGAAAATTTCGTTCATAAAGTGATGGCAATGTGGTGTAAAGTTTATTGAGATCTTTCACCAATGTTTGCAAACCAGTGTGAAAATCACCTTCTTTAAGTAAATGCCAATCCAGCGATTTTTTATGCGCCCACTCATCCCACTGGCCAAATTCACTACCCATAAATAATAACTTCGAACCAGGGTAGGTGTAGAGATAGGTATACAGCAAACGCAAGTTAGCAAATTTTTGCCACATATCACCTGGCATTTTATTAATCATGCTGCCTTTGCCATGAACAACTTCGTCGTGCGAAAACGGCAGTTGGAAATTTTCAGTGAAGGCGTACATCATGCCAAAGGTTA
>JANPKH010000485.1:0-4130 GCA_031425935.1 Gammaproteobacteria bacterium
ATGATGATTGCCTGCCCAGTCGGGAGGTGCAGAAGTGTTCCTTTTTTTGACTGCATCCACTCATCTACTGCGTTCTGCGTATCCTTAAATCCAGGATGCGCGTAATCATCAAATAAAATCAAGCCCCCTTCTTCAAGCCGATCCCAAAAGAAGTTCAATGCAAAAACCGTTGGCAAAGCGCCATTCAGGTCAATGTGCAGCCAGACAATCTTCGAGGGATTGTTAGCAGCATCAAATGATTCGGGAATGTAGCCTTTATTAAAAAACAGATTATTGGCGTCAAAGATGCGAAGGTTTTTTTGCGTAGAAGCGACGTTGAGATAAGCATAGTTTCCTGCGGAATACTTCTCTGAATCTAACAACAAGTCTTCCCTTAACCCATCCCACGCGTCATACAGATATGCGGCGTATTGTTGATTCAAATCCTTAGCCGCAGTTATCGCGTAAAAAATCGTAAGCCCATCGCAAACCCCGCACTCAGCGAAATTTTTTATTGCTGACTCGGTGTTTTTAACTGCATAAGCTGAACTCCAATAAACCATGTAATGCCGCCAATTCAGCTCGCCGAGGAATTTCATCTCATCGGCGGCGGACATGTGCTTGAACTGGGAAAGAACAAATTTCTTTTCCTGAACAAGCGTTTTTAATAACGCGTCTGCCCTAGAGAAATTCTGTGCAAGTAAATTAGTTCCACCACCATCCCACGGGGGGCTGGTGATTGATGTCAATCCCCAACCGTGGAAAGCTGGATCAATAACAGTTTTTATCCGATTCGGCCTGAATACAAAAAGATAGATGGCACGAAAAAAGGAGTACGTAGCCCACAGCGGTTTTGATTTTTGAACTAGTTTTGCCAGTTTTATTTTGAATTTCATAATTTCAATTTTTTTCTGTGGATTTGAGTTGCGTGGGAGATACATCACTTTGGGGATTCAAGAACAGATATCACGAGAGATCACGCCAATGCGATCAACTCTGCGGAATACTTCAGTATCGTCGCGCAGACAGCCTGCGGAGCATTCTCAATCCTCGCGAACTATGCCAGGAAAACTCAATTAGAACTCACAAGATTAATTATGATCTTGATGGAAGTCTTCCGCATCACAACGCATTCCACGGAATCGGATTTCATCCATCAAAGCTGTTGCATAGATGGACGAATTTTCCTTGACTGGGAAAGCCGGAATGAGTGCGTGCCGATACGCCAGAAGAAAGCGGTCTATCTCGAACTTACGATCGACGCGAATGTCATAACTACGGTCAATTAGTATCTCACGCAGAACTTTAGGCAGGCCTTCAATGCTGCGTACCTTGAAATACAAACCGGAAAAATCGAAAAAGGAGCGCCCTAGAAGCACTGTCGGCTTATCCATTACCAGCGATTCGATCGCAATCGTACCTGTCACAGCTATAACCGCACTAACCTTTTTGATGATTTTTTTCGCTGGGGCATCACAAAAGATAACGTTGTAAAACCTTGCCAAGTGTTTATATTGCCAGGCGGGTCGATTGCCTCTGCCCCATGGATGCTCTTTGACGACCAACGTATAACCAAGTGGCAACGATTTTGAAATATTTTCTATCAATGCAACTTGATTTGCATACCAAACCCCTTGCGCCAGTGTTGATTGCTCAGGCTGGTAGTGAAGGGCATAGAACACACTTTTCGCTGGAATACCATCGCAACTCTTGGATCCCAGCAGGTGGCGCGTAGCAATCCGCCTGAAAAATCGCAGCACGTTAGCTCGAATTTTCTCCAGAATTTCGAATTGCATGTACTCAACACGTTTGTCACGCTTAGCGTTTGTGGCCAAGTACGAGAATAAATTCGAAAGATTTGGCGTCAGGGTTGTTAACCCCGCCTTCTTGCCTTTGTTTTTTTCATAGAATTTAGTTTTCCCATCGAACTCGACAATGCCACCAGCCAGCTCTTTCGCACTTGCAACTTCAGATGATGATGGGCTTGAGCTGCCAAGCCTTTGATATGCCCTTACCATCGTTGGGCACTGCATGTATTCATCAGCGGTCAAAAAACCGGCACCAGGCATGCCTTTTGGCATGAGCCATGCTGCTGACTCTGCCACTGCCTGCACCCCTTTTTGCTGGGCAACTTTAAAGCCAACCAAGGTAAAAAGCGTGTCGGCAGTAGGACACATCATTGCCTTGATTTGAAACGTATCAAAAATGTACTCAAAAAAACCAACAATCCGCGCCAGCAATTCTGATACATAGCCGGAATTCTCACGCCTATCGCCGGCTGCGCCAAGCAGGGTCGAGTAATCGGTAAAGCTGCGCTCGGCAGCAATAATTTCTGACCAGTTAACTTTTGGATACTGCAAATTTAGCTCATCCGCCATACCTTCGGTGTGAACCCAATTTTCAGACCAACTTTCAAAGTCAACTACCCTAACGACACCCTCAGCCGTTGCCAGCAACGCCTCCGCCTTAGTCCAGAGCACCAGCACCGAGTCAAACTCAGGCTGGTTACTTTGCAGGTCACGTGCAATGCCGGCATAAAAACCCATGCGGATCTTGCCACCCTGGTTATTGAACAACGCTACGCTAGCCATTTTTACTCCGTGGTGCTAAGTTCAATTTTTGCGAGCTCGGAGGCGATACGCGAGCCAGCATCCCCACGTCCAAACATGTGATTGGGTGCATAACGACCGTGCAATATTTGTGCTTTGATTTGTTCAGTGATTTGTGCTGCGTCATAGCTCGCAAATACGACATTGTCCCCGTGCTCCCGGCCTTGCTGCCTATCGCCGACGATAACTGCCGGTACACCAAGATAAGCAGCCTCCCTGATAAACGACGAAGAGTTTCCAACGCAGCAAACCGAGTTATTCAAAACTCGCGCGTAGTCTTCAGGTGAGAAGTTTTTGTAATAGTAAATAGGCTCTTGCATGTTGAACTCACGAAAGTGACGAATACCTTTAGACACATCGTCGCTACCCGCGTCAACGTTAGGCCACATGATCACCTTCTGCACGCCAGGAATCGATTTGAGCGCTTGAAGAGTTCGGCTAACTTGCTCGAAGCCATGCCCATAGCTGGTAGTCACCGGATGCTGAACCATCAATATGTAGGGCTTGGTCCAGTCCAGTGGTCTGCCCACACCTAGATAGGCCCCCATCTGGTCAGCACTGATGGACATCTCTTCGTGCGACAGGATATCCATGGATGGGCAACCGTAGTTATACACATGGCGCGAGTCCTCGCCCATAGAAAGCACTCGTTGTGCAGACAATTCTGAGGCAACGAAATGAAAATCAGCCAGCTTGGTGATGGCATGAC
This sequence comes from Gammaproteobacteria bacterium, assembly GCA_031425935.1. GTDB lineage: Bacteria > Pseudomonadota > Gammaproteobacteria > Pseudomonadales > Cellvibrionaceae > Cellvibrio. The sequence continues at coordinate 3,298 of JANPKH010000485.1, forward strand.
GCACGCGGTCGTCAATATTGCCACTGACCTCACCGCCCTGGAGGTGAACGAGAGGAATGTTCAAATAAGTCGATGCAATGGCCGTCGCCATGGTTTCAAAGCGATCGGCCACAGTAACGACCATATCCGGCTGCAAATCCTCAAACGCAGAAGATAGCTCAACAATACCCAAGCCTGTCGATTTAGCCTGCGTTACCAATGTTTCACCCTCAATCACATAGTGAATCGAGCGTAGCGGCGTAAAACCGTCTTTCTTGATGATGTTGATAGCTTTGCCAAACCGCTCAAGCAGGGTCGAAGCACCCACAATAAGCTGCAGCTCAAGATCGGGGTGAGACTGAATAGCTTTCATCAAGTACTTGACACGGCCATAGTTGGCGCGGCTAGCTACAACAACACATATCTTCTTCATCTGGCACTCATTCTCTGCAAATTTCGTAACACAAGCTATAAAAATTGCGTTTGAGTTTAAAACCCTTAGGTTTCAGACGCTTCCATGTTTCGCGAACGGTATGCTCGCGATTGTCAAAAACGATAGACACTTTTTGTCCGAGCGTATCTGCCAAGTCAACCACGTCGCTAGACCAGTTGCAGCCAAAACGCAAAAAATCAGGGCCATCAATAAATACGAACTCATATGGCAGCAAAGGAATACCAGCGTAATGCGCCACGGACTCCCCTGGCACATCCAAATCTTTTTTCGCAGCAGGCAAAAAGGCCAAAGTTACGTATTTGCGCAGCGAGGGTATGAAGGTTTCCTCATGGAACTGTAGCCATTCGGCATTCTCTTCAAAACTCAAAAATTTAGGGGAGTACGTGACATCGGACTTGCG
>JANPKH010000486.1:0-1573 GCA_031425935.1 Gammaproteobacteria bacterium
GACCCACACGGCGTAGGCAGTGCCGACCGGCAGGCCGCGCATGGCGATGACTTTCGGGGAGGTCTGCAGGCCAGCCGGGAATGCCATCTCGTTTTTGACCGGGAGCACTATGCCGAAGTAAGAAACGTTAATCTGGGGCGCGTCAGGGGGCAGGAAATCAAACCTACCTTGGGCGGGTTTGGTGACGTGGTTACGGACTGGTTTTTCCGGGGTGCTTTGGGCGCTACCAAGGGGAATGCCTGCTTTTCCATGCAGCGCCCCGAGGGAGTGGGGAAAGATGAATCATGGTGGATTATCTACGCTGCACGGTGGAAGACCAGTGGAACCTGGGCGGGGCCGGATGCGGTCATGATTTGCGCAGTGGATCAGAGGGGTGATTTCATTGAATTTAAGGAGAATGCGGGATTTTTCCGCATTCTTCAAACCGCATTACACCCACAGAATGCCGTGATGCCAAATCAACTCCCTGATTTTACTCAAAGTCTCGCGAGGTGTAGGAGCGAGCTTCGTAAAATGGTAGATCGATCCCAAGCCGCAATCAGGCCAAGTTTAGTTCCTATTGGGGTGGTGTTTTTATCTTCTGAGTAGCAATTAATTTACTTCATGGTGCCTTTCCTGACCGGTAAAAGCTCAGTGGGACCCGTGCGGGATGCCTGCGCCTCGAGTTCCATGCTGCCTGCGGCAAAGAATTAATTGCACCCGGGCCCAGGAGAGGTTCCATTTCGAACTCCCCCCACCCCGATTGATGTTATGCCCTCCCTGACGCTGGATTACGAAACGCCGCACTTTCTGCAGAGCCTGTTTGCCCACGATGAGAGCCTGCTCAAGGCCCTCGCCGCCGCGCTGGGGCTCAAGGTTACCTCGCGCGATGCGTGGGTGAAGCTGGAGGGGGACGAGGAGGATCTGGTGACGGGGCAAAAAGTGTTTTCCCAACTGGAAAAGGCCCGGCGCGGCGGCGCGGAGATCAATCCACACTTTTTCCACTTTGCGGTGGAGACGGAAAAACAGAATGCCCGTGCTTCCGGGCCTGGGGCCGACTCCCTGGAAAACCTGACTTCGATCCGGCTCAACGGCAGTCCGCGCAAACCCCCCGTGATCGCCCGCACCCGCACCCAGCTGGCCTACCTGCAGGCGATCCGCAGCCACGATGTCGTTTTCGGGATAGGGCCGGCCGGTACCGGCAAAACGTATCTGGCCATGGCGGCCGCGGTCCACTCCCTCAAAGCGGGGGAAGTGCAGCGCATTGTCCTGACCCGTCCGGCTGTCGAAGCCGGCGAAGCGCTCGGGTTTCTCCCCGGAGACATGAACGATAAAATCCTGCCCTACCTTCGCCCGCTTTACGATGCCCTGCACGACATGCTGGAAGCCGATGAAGTCGCGAAACTGATCGAACGCGGCCAGATCGAGATCGCCCCACTCGCCTTCATGCGCGGACGCACTCTGAGCAAAAGCTTCATCATCCTCGACGAAGCCCAGAACACCACCCAGGCACAGATGTTCATGTTCCTCACCCGGCTGGGAGAAAATTCCCGCACCATCATCACCGGCGACCCCAGCCAGATCGACCTCAAGG
>JANPKH010000487.1:0-9563 GCA_031425935.1 Gammaproteobacteria bacterium
GCGATTGGCGCGACAACATTTCCGGGCTGGATATTCAAGCCTGGGAAGCGCAATATCAGAATATGCAATTGTTCAATCAGGTCAATTGCGCGCTGTACGAAGATTCCTGCACCTGGGTTGTTCCCGGCAGCCACTGCGACATTCAATCTTGATACCTCGGTATTGAGCTCCATCCAGGTTGGAAAATATGCTGCGGTGGATCTTGCAGGTACCCTGGATTTGCACGGTGTCACCGGTCTTTTGAGTACTAAGGTTCTGGTGCAAAAGGCGTCGGCTACGCGAGTCGTGGTGCAAAGTATTGCGCCGATTATCGTGAGGTCAGTTGATCATAATTTGGTTGCGGGAGTTGAAGCGTTACGGGCGGCGGTAGGCATAGCATCTGTTAGCGGGATTGCACCGGTTGATTTCGTACTTGTATTCAACGCTCAATAACGAGATAAAAGAGGATTTATAATGAAAAATTTATTAAAAATTTCAATGCTCTGTCTCGTTGCGATGGCAACGGGAAGGGCCGCAGCTCAAGGTGCGTGTAGTGTGGCTTACACGACCGTAAACAATTGGGGCAGTGGTGCTCAGCTTAAGGTCTCTCTCACCAATACCAGCGCGGCGAAAACCAGCTGGGAATTGTGCTGGACTTACGCGGGTAATGACGTGATCACGAATCTCTGGGACGGTACCTATACTCAGTCTGGCAAAAATGTGTGTGTTAAGAATGTGGCCCATAATGGCAACCTGTCGAGTAATGGCACAGCTACCTTTGGCTTCCTGGTAAATAATCCCGGCCCGGCACCAGCAACTTATACCTTGAACGGTGTAGCTTGTGGCGGCGCACCGGCGAGCAGCGCACCAAGCAGTGTGGCAAGCAGTACACCGCGCAGCAGCACAGCCAGCAGTGCGGTAAGCAGTACTCCTCCTACCGTTGCGCGTTGGTTGTTGGATAGCACCGCTTCCAATTTCTACTTTGTTACCGTCAAGAAAAGTATGACCGGTGTGGAGACGGGCGAGAGCATGACCTTCACTCAGTTGCAAGGTACAGTTGCGGCCAGTGGTCAAGCGACTCTTACCATTCCGCTTGCCAGCCTTTCTACCGGTACCGATATTCGCAATACCCGCATGCAAGCCATGCTGTTTGAATCAAGCTACTTACCCAGCTTGCACTTCACCACCCAGCTGGATTTAGCCGCAATTGATGCCATGGCAGCCGGTAGTATTACCACTGTACCTGTGACCGGTAACCTTGTGTTGCACGGTGTGGTCAAGGCAATTGCTTTTGAAGCGATGGTGTTTAAGCATGCTACCAATAGCGTCAGCTTTTCAACGCGTAGACCGATCATTATTAACAGTACTGACTTTGAAATGAATGCCGGTGTAGAAGCGTTACGCGCCGTAGTCGGTGTGGCCGCTATTGGCGAGAAAGTGCCGGTTTACTTCAAGGTGTTCCTGAACCGTGACAACCCAACCAATTTGCCACCAATAATACTTCCGGTTGCACCTAATGCACCTGTCAGTTTGATGGGCAGCGTGAGCAATGCAACGGGCGATGCCAATTTGAACTGGTCTGATGTCAGTGCCAATGAAAGTGGTTTCCTCGTTCGTCGTAGGGGTTTGGATGGTCGTTGGGTTACCGAAGGCAATGTGCTGGCGAATACATCTACGTTCATCGACAGTTTATTAGGTATGGCGGGCAGTCATGATTATAAAGTTATTAGTTATATCAACAGTGTCCCTTCGTTGCCTGCTGCTCCTGTGACCTTGGTTTATGACGATTTCCGTTCAAGTGCAGCTTCTGTTTCATCAATGTCAGTAGCGAGTAGCACAATATCCAGCAGCACCAGTAGCCGAGTCTCCAGCGCCATGAGTTCGCTACGCAGTTCTGTAGCTTCTAGTAGCATAAGTAGTTTGTCGTTTACCGGTGATGCGGTAAAAGGGCAACAAGTCTTTACTGGTATCGGTAGTTGCACAAACTGTCATAAAGACAATGATGGTGATGGTCGTTTCACCGATGGCTCGACTCATTTCGATGTAAACGTGTTTACTTACCAAACTAAGTTTGCAGGCAACGGTTATACCGGTACCACTGTGGAAGACCTGTCTCGCTTTATTGGTGATCAAATGCTGGGTAACTGTACCAACGATAACTGTAAACACCTTGCGGCATATTTGTGGTCCCTCAAAGATAAAGATCCTACTCAAATTGTGAAATGTAATTCTACTGACCCAGTGTTTTATGGCGTACGTAATGTGAAATTACTGACGTCCTATGAATACAACAATTCATTAAAAATGCTATTCAATAGGGCTTTACCATTTGACTACTCGTCGCAAGACTTGGCTAACGCTGATAAGACTGTTGCTGGCTTGCCAAACCACACCACTGAGCCCGTATCAGAATCGCGTTTCTTATCCTATAAGAAGAACGCTGAAACTTTAGCTACCTGGGCGATCACAAACAATGCGATACCTTTGTTAAGTTGTAGTGATGCCCAATCTGCAACCTGTGCGACCAGCTTTCTGGATAACTTTGCCAACCTGGCGTTCCGCCGTCCGCTTACAGCGGATGAGCGTACCGAGTACACGGCCATCCTACGCAGTGGAGCCAATGGTGTGCGCTGGGCAGTGCAAGGTGTGTTGATGTCGCCACAATTCCTGTATCACACAGAATTGGGTGTCCCTGTGGGTACGGCACGTGGTCTAAGCTGGGGCCGTGGTATTGCTTTCACGCAGGCTGATGTCACGGCTTATGCGCTAGATCCGTATGAATATGCTTCTACCTTGTCCTACATGTATACCGCGAGTGCTCCAGACAGAGCGTTATTGACGGCTGCTGCTGCCGGCGATCTTGAAGATCCGATCAAATTGGCAACACAAATTGATCGCTTGCTCGATTCACCTATGGGTCGTGAAAACGTGGCCCGTTTTGCTGGTCTCTGGTTCCATACTGACAACGTGACAAGCGTTGTTCGGATGAACAACGCTAACTTTACGCAAGGTGTGAAGGACTCCATGGCGCAGGAAGTCCGAGAAATCTATAAGTATATGTTCTATAACAATTTGCCGTTAACGGATATCTACACGGGTGACTTCACCATGCTGAATAGCACATTGTCACAGTTCTATAGCATGCCTGGCGGTGGCACTAGCCCTACTGATTTCCGGATGGTGAACACTGCAGCTTCTCCACGTGGTGGTGTGTTTGCCTCGGGAGCGTACATGGCATTTAATGCGCATGCTGCCCGCACTTCACCGATCAAGCGCGCAGTTCACTTCCGTCAAGATGTGTTGTGTCAGAACATTCCGTTGCCGTCTACGTTTGTTGATACCACCGGTGAGCGCGATAAAGCAGCAGCGCGTGTTCAAGTGCTGATGGAGGCCGGTTTCTTAAATACGGTTGATTTTTACGACAAGCAAACCAACGTAGCCGGTACAGCCTGTGCTCAATGCCACAATGCCATTATCAATCCGTTGTTTGCTGTGGATGACTTCGACCATGTTGGCTTACCGCGTAGGATAGTTAACGGCAAAGTGGTGCAAAAAGCACTTGACCTTATGGGTAACGAAATGGGTGCTAATACCGTTGAAGTGGGCATGGTCAATAACGGCGGCGCATTGTTTGGTGCTACTAGTGTAGGAACTGTGAGCTTTACGGCCGTGAACACCGAAAAAGACTCCGGCTTCCCAGGCGTACCCTTCATAGGTGCTAAAGGTCTGTCCAAAGCCATAGTGGCGAATAACTTACCGGGTGTGGATGCGTGTTTAATTAATAAATCCTACCGTTATGCCACCGGTTATGCCTTAAGCCGGGTATTCCAGGATGAGACTCTGGAAAGGCCGCTCAACAGCTTGCAAGAAAATCATTTTGCGTGTGTAAACGACCAGCTCAAAGCGAAGTTAACTGCGAGCAACCGTAACCCGAGAGCGATGTTGAAAGAAATTGGTATGTCTAAAGTTACCCGATTCCGTCGCTAATGCTGGAGGGTGGGGGCTCCCCACCCTTTGTTCAGCAAACAACTACATATAATTTCTAAATCCAAGAGGTTTGGCTATGAAAAAGATTGATAAAAGATTCCGCCACTTGTCCGAAGCTGATGCCATAGAAGCGACCAAAGAGTTGCGCCTTCACGAACAGGCACCAGAGGCCATTAAGGCTGCAATGAAAGCTGATGATAATGGCCCGAAACAACAGCGCGATGAGTTTGTTCAAAAAGATCGTCGCAGTTTTATGGGCCTAATCGCAAAATCCGGTATTGCTACTGGGTTGATTAAAAGTTCTGCGTTGCTGGGCGGCATTCTGGCTAACCGTCACTCGTTGGCGCAAGCAGGCGTTAATAAGCGGGTTGTCTATGTCTATATCAATAGCGGATCCGCTACCGGAACCTGGTTGCCCACAAGCGCCACGGAAATGAATCGGGCAACCGTACCTTACGGTCCGCAAGGTCATAACGTTGCTGGCATTTGCAATTTTCGGGAGGTAAACGTTCTTAAAGGCGGGCATGAAGCAACGCAGCACTCAATGGGTAATATTAATTATTCGACACCCACTATGGATAAGCGCATTGCTGATGTACTAGGCACCACTACTGTAAGAAAGCAAATTTACCTTGGGTCGAATGCTACTGCACAGAATAATGCTAATTTGTGCAGTAGTAGCGGCCCATGCCAGGACAATCCGGCCCAAGCGATAGCGGATATCTTCTCAGGCGGTGGTGGCCCTACGACCGATACTACTTACGAGAAGGTATATGATGCGCAATTGCGTGCCTTGGACTCGATTAAAAGTAAATTAAGTACTGAGGAAGTGTTACGTTATCAAGAACATACGCAATCAATTACAAAAATTAAAGCTAACCTTGCGGCATCGTCTAGCAGTACACCGTCGACAGCCTGTAGCCCGCCGCCATCAGTCAGTGCTGCCAACCATCAAGCAACAGGTAGATCTCAGGCTGATATTATCGTGGCGGCTTTAGCTTGCGGTATTACTAAAGTGGCGGTACTTCAATTGGGTACTCATCAGGGTTCGTGGGTTGCTCACAACACTGCTTATACTGGTGATTCCCATGGAGCAGCTCACTCAACTAATGGGATAATCGCGCCATTTATTGAGCTGCAGCGATACATCAGTGAGGTGCCTGCTTATTTGATTAATAGGCTTCGCAATACCAGCGGGCCTGATGGGCAGCCGTTAATCACTAGCACTGTGGTGGTACAGGTGTCTTGCATGGGTAATGGCATGGATCACTCCCCAGGTAACGGACCCTTCATTGTAGCTACGCAAATGCCTGGATTTAGAACAACTTTCTCTGCTGGCAAAGACAATGGAGATGTGCTGGACTTCAACGGTGCTATACCGAAAGGCCTGGGTCTTACTGGAATCAATCTTGGTAGTAATAACACTCTTGGCCTTTTGACATAGTTCTTTGGTATCACCGCTTTTGTTAGTCAACGCCTCCTGTCGCTTTTTGCTTCGGGGGGCGTTTCTGTTTTTGCTTTGGCTGATAAGTCCATCAAAACAATCTGCCGTATTTTTTCTGAATTTTTTATTGAACGAATCACTCGCAGTTTGGTGACTCTCACTTGCCCATGCGTCAAAGTAGATGACGCACCTCTATAAACCTAATCCGGTTTCTATAAGAAACAGTAAGTCGCGTATTACTGAAATCTGATATTTACCATGTTTTCAAAGCAGCATTCAATTTCAAAAAATGCAAAAATTAACGCCAATTCTGTGGTAAATGTCGCATCGATCTACTATCTTCTGTAAATAACTAATAATAATCGAGGTGGTGCGGTGGAACTGCTAGAACTTTTAAATAACCGGGAAGCAAAAAAGGTAGCCGACAATATCCCGCTTGCGCTTGGCGAACTCTCTGAACTTATCCAAACGAGAGCAAATGCTGACTATCCTTCTGCAATATATGTTGCAGTTTCATCCAAGTTGGTAGAAGAGAAGGTGCGGGCCTGGGCTCAGAAAGAGACGTTACTTATCACAAGTCGTGGGCACACAATAGGAACAGTTCTTTGTATCTCTTGGGGAGCTGTCTCTGAAGAAAAATTTAGCGTTGATGCAAGGTTTCTGCACAACGGCAAGCTTGTCTTGATGGAATCTCATTAGGTTATATTCGTTACTAAGGTATTACTCTTTCAATTAAACACCCTTACTCTCTTTATCAATTCAATTAATTTATAAAAACCTCCAACATATTACTTTGTTGTCGATACAAAAAAAGCGAAGACGAAAAATTCGCCTTCGCTTTTTTTGTACTAAAGACTACTCACTTATCCTGAACGTTTTCCGGTAACTGTTGTTACCGCAGGCTCAGTTGTTTTCTGGAAGCTTGCCGCACTAGGCGAAACACCAAATGAGTTTAGATACTGCAAAAAGCCACGTTTTCTTGCTGGAAGAAATACTGTTTTCAACGCGGGAGAAAGATTGAACTCAAGCTGGCTAGTCGTTAGCGTTTCACCGATATGCACAAACCCTAACGAATCAGGCCAACTCACACCGGTTGCAATACTATTTGCTTGGGTCAATCCAAATGATGAAGGCATGTGGCACCCACCACAAGTCATTGCTGTAGCTCTATTCATCACTTGAGCAGCTGTAATATTTGTCACTGCACTTGCACTCAGCTTCTGCGTAACGGCCGTTCTAAAACTTGCAGTTCCTTGATTAAAATGATTTGCAAAATTATTTTCTGATATATCACCACTCGCATGGCTTTCACCATTATTGTGCGAATCATTTGCCACTTTAAGGAAAAAGCTATCTCTATCAGTTAACAGTGTACCCATATTAGCGATGAAATCATTTTGAAATGGCAATGCTCTAGCATCCGAGTTACCACCACGAAACAACTCACCAAACGGATTGCTCTTCGCCGAAACAGGTTTCACAATACTCAAACCACTTTCAATAGTGACCTTAAATTCATTCAATACCCACACTAAACCAGAATTTGCCATGAATTGGTTGGTGCGAATTTGACCCGTAGCAGGCGCGTAATTGTCTTTATGTATCACGGCCCCAATAGACTGTGCTGGAATTCCATTAAAGTAAAAATTACGCAGTTCGGTGGCTCTTTTTGTAACATCAGACATATCAGATAATGCATTCCAGAACTTGGCTATGGGCAAACAACCCGCTGCTGACCCAGGCGTAGGATTCGGTAATTGCGCTTCAAAAATAATAAAATTGCGATTAGTTGATGTTTGCACATTGCTCTTCAAACCGTAAACCACTCTCGCTTCACCGCAATCACGAAATGCAACTGTATCGCGAAGATCAAATCGATTAACAAGTGCTATCGGCTGATAATTGTTAATCCAGGTCGACGGATTTGTCGCTTGTATCCCTTCACTGGGCCTGCAGTCATGTTGAAAACCATTTAAAGAACCAGTGCATTTGGGTCCTTTGACTCCAGATGTTCCCGGTGCATTGTTTTGCGTATCCCACATGCGTTGAAATAAAGCGTCCGCTGTTACAGGATCAGTTGGATTTGCAAAACTAAGTTGATCTGACAATCTTGTCAAAGCGGATTGTAAACTAAAGTCCGCAGCCGCCAAAGTTGCCTTATCGTTTACGATTAACGAATGGAATTCAGACTTAATTGCAACTGGTGCCGCACTCACCAACCCAGAACAAATAGACGGCGTGTTACAAGCTTTAATTTTATAAGTGAGTTTAATATTGGCCGTTGCCGTTGTGTCAGTGAAACTAACAGTAGCGCCAGATGGTGTCGACGTCAGCACAACATCATTACGCAACAACTGATACGTAGTAGCCCCTTGAACCGCCGTCCAACTAAGTGCTACAGACGTGCCGTTAACTTTCGCAGAAAAATTTGTTGGCGCAGTTACGCTTGTATTACTTCTCGTAAAAATCGAATAGTTAGAGCAACTACCCGTCACACTAAAACCCTGCGTGCTGGTTTTTACACTGCAAAAACCACCAGAAGTATTTTGCTCAACAAACACCTCCGCTAATCCAGAACACAAAATTCCGTGAACAATAAAACTCGGTCCACCAGCTACGGACCTAATAGCGCAGTTAGCATTGTTAGGCTGGTTATTAATCACATCAGTTACTTTTACAAGCGGCGCTAGAGAAGACGCAGAGGATGCTGCAACAGATGAAATTGATGAACCACTTAGGGCGCTAATAGAATAATTAGAACAGCTACCGTTTACTGAAAAACCTGGTGTGGCCGTTTTTACACTACAAATATTATTTGAAGTGTTTTTTTCCACAAAGACTTCGCTTCGCCCGCTACAAAGAACTCCATGAACAACAAAACTTGTCCCGCCAGTTGTCCCGCCAGCCACTGAACGGATGGTACAAGAATTTGATGGTACATCGTTGATAACTGTTGTAATAGTTGTCTGAGCATGAGCCTGGGCAGAAACCAATACGGCAAGACTGAATAAACACGAAAAAGATAAATAACGCTTCACTTTAAACTCCTTAGTCATTTAAGTTAAATTAAATAATTGATAGCTAAACTCCTGTATCTTCGATCCCGCGAAGGAAAAATAAAACTAGCCATATTTTATCAAAGTAGTTCTCCATAAAATAATGTTAATAAATCCATGGAGGCAGCGCGCAGGAGAATTAAATGGCTCTAATACGAAAGGCACTTACTTAAGCCGAGAACCCTTATGTTTGCTGGGTTTTCCGGCTTAAGTAAGTGCCTTTCGTGTCAGGCCCCATTGATTTTTTAACCAACGCATCCAGCTTTGGTTAACGTCCTTGCGCTGCCTATTTTAAGGATTTTTAATCTTCCGACTAGTCGTCAATCGCCATATTATGTATAGGAAGTTGACCATAGACATATAGGGTGGGTGCAGATCAACAGGGTGATGGTTGAGCGCTTACGTTATAACTCGCTCTACCAAGCGCAAGCTTCGATTCTTAAGCTTTCATAATTGTTAAATGCTAATTTGTGCGACTCTTGCATAAAAATTACTCCTTGGGTTTATGGCGATAAGAGTATAAAAAAATAATTGGAAGTAAATTGATTTTATATGTTTGATAACTGCTACATGCAATTTGCAGAGGTTTTTCAGATTCCCAAATTGTTGCTACTTTGCTCCTCCTCATTCATTGCGTTGTTTTTGTCATTGGTATCATTAGTCATTTTCTGAATTCTTGAGTAGTTCGGTGAGTGTTTTTGATTTTGGATCGTATGGTTCATCTAGTTGTGAATCAATTTTATTTTCTCTTTCTTCAATTTTTTCTAACAGAAAATCGTAAGGGCTTGGTTGAATTATCACCCCTATGATTTTTCCATTATTGTCTTCAATGAGGATGTCTTCGCCATCTAATGGATCGGGATTGTTTATTTGATGAAGCAAGGTAGAAGGTAGAGTGCTTGTTTTTATCTTCATGTTGGCTCCTGTTGTTGTATGCAATCTACCGTACGTGATGAGATGTATAAAACATGATTTACCAATATGGCGTCAATTAGTATCAATTATTTTTTGCAGATATTAAATAATAAAAAACCACAACAAATTACTTTGTTGGGGTTTCGTATTTGGTGGGGCGGGGGGAGTTGATTTTGTCTATT
>JANPKH010000488.1:0-4979 GCA_031425935.1 Gammaproteobacteria bacterium
CGAGAAGATGGTGGCTGTAAACTTCTAACGCTGGAAGATTGTGATTTTGAACTTGGCCTTGAGGAAGTAGCTGGAGACGCAACTGTTAATAAGGTTGAATCGGTCTTATTTCCATTCACTGTTTTTACCTGAATTACAACATTTCCTGATGCAATCGCAGTGATGATTCCGCTTGCATTTACAGTTGCAATCCGCGGGTTAGACGTTGAGAAAGTTACTGATTTATGAGTTGCATTCGCCGGAAATACAGTCGCAATCAATTGACTCTTTTGTCCGACTTTTAAATTTAATGTTGCAGGTGACAAACTAACATTTGTCACTGCGATATCAGCAGATGGTTGAGGATCAACCGTGGCACCAGTTACAAATATCATTCCGTCTTGCGTTACATCAGACGCGCCGACATACATTCCCCATTTAAAAGAAGTTTCACCGGCGGGTCGATCGTAAAAACCTGCACCCACTTTAATTCCGTTCATATACACTTCGTAATCATGACCATTGTCCCTAATTCTTAAATCAAAGCCCTTTCCTTCCATATTGCGAGCAATAATTTGATCCTCCTGATGGCGACGATGATTAAGAACGATGTCACCATTTGGGCCCATACCTATTTGCAGAGCCCACTGGTTTACCGAATTAAAGACTTGGAAAATTGATGCACCCATGGGCTTAACAATTGTTATTCTACCCACCCACTCGTGCCAGGCACCGCGGCCCCACCTAAGCTCAGCATGAGCTTCAATTCTCGCAGCTTGTGTGCGCTCATCGTGAACGTTGTATTCGCCTTTGAATAATCTTAATACCTGTGTATTTCCGTCTTCCTGATACCATCTCGTCCATTTAGGATAGTCCCAACTACGTATTGAATAATTCGCTACTGTTTGAATGCGCATTTCATGCAAAATATTATTTTTAGCATAAGCGCCGACTTCAACGAGTGCGTTATCGACATCTATTGAAGAACCTTTTACACCAACGGTAGAATCAACGCCAACCGGTAATATTTTTTCGTTAATGAGTTGAGCAAAAGGAACATCAGTTCCTATTTGGGTGTATAGGCTTTGCGCTTGTAAGGATTGAGTTGTTAAACCTGTAAAAGAAACTAAGGCAAACAGAAACGATTTTAAATTTTTCATACAACTCCCATACATTATTTAATTGAAATCATTATTTCTATAGCAGTCAAATTTTTAAAAAATTTTTCTACTAATATTTTTTATCGCAGAAGTTTTTGTTCTACATGGCGTAGCGAGAATCGCCTCCCGATACTCGCTACTAAATAATAAGTAAAAATCCATGTCCTAAGAACGTGGATTTTTACTTTTTTAAGTAGACACAATCTATTTACAAACACTCCCAGTAATCATAGGAATTTGTGGGGTTAGACTACTGCCTTTATTTACCTGAAATCCTATCTCAACAAATTGACCAGACTGAATTGAACCGTTCCAACTTATGTTGGTTGCGCTATAAGGGTTAGTGCCAGTTAGCGTTGTATTCCAGCTGCTGGTAATTTTGCTGCCATCGCTATAAGCCCAATTTACGTTCCAACCGTTAATAACATTGGCACCCGTGTTAGTAATTCGAATTGTTGCGGTATAACCCGTATTCCACTCACTGGCGACCATGTACTTACAACTACCGCCAGCATTGGCAAGACTACTGTTGGCGCGCGAAGAATTAGGCTGCGAACTTTTTGCAGTTGAAGAGGGAGCTAAACTTTTTGCGACAGACGATTGCGTGTTTGCGCTTGAACTTTTTGGCGTTACCGATTGTACAAAGCAATTTTTTTGCACGCCGATAATTGGATCTTTATTAAATGCAGAATTGGTGCAAGCAACATCTGTTGTGCGGTTATACAGATATACAAATTGTCCATTAGCTCCGTATGCAACATTCATAGTGCCACTCACAAAAACATTGGTATTTTCGTAAGTTGCGTATCTATAACCTGCTGGACCAACGGGCGTAGTGTTAGGAATATATTGTGTGAGCGTTTCCCATTTTGTAACCCAGCCACCCGCATTGAATAAGTTATGTTTGTTCATTTGCGTGGTGTAGGGTAAGTTCATTTTTAATCGCTCGACCAAATGGCGACTCGCAATTTCGTAAGTGGCAGAACCGCCACCAGTAGGGGGAGATATTCCTACTGGATTCGATGGTGTTGTAATGACTTTTCCACCACACACATTGGAGGGCACGGCTACTGAACCTGTTGTCCATGATCCGTGAAGCTCTAAAGTATCCGCCAATCTTTTGCGCTCTAACGAAAATAAATCCACGCCTTGTTCATAAGCAATTTGCGCAGCATTGAGTGAAGAGCGAATACCTAAGCCTAAATGTCCAAGATCGCGACAGGTTTCCATGGCAAAACCATTAATCGGCGCAGTAGCCCAACTTGGCTTTGGTCCATCAGTGGTTTGATAAATGTAATTGCGAGTATATTTTTTCCAGCGTTCCACAGCAGTATTAAAAGAAGCGCGATCATCTTTAAAAACCGCAATGGCCATGTGTGCTTCAATACGGGATAAAATCCAATTATTAAGCGGCGCTTCATCAGCAGTTACATAGGTAAGAAACTTGCTTAGCATTCCGTTAAAAGAATTTAAATCTGCAGTATTCCAGTAAACGTTTGAGTGACGAATAATCTCAGCGCCGTTTACGTAGAATGGTGTTGCCCAACCCACCACCAAACGCGCGTTGCTATTCGTATTTTGTTGATATTTATGGGACCAGGCACTCATGATTTCTTTAGATTTATTCGCATGACGAACATCGTCAGTAAAATACCACATGAGCGCATGAGCATAGACCGCCATACCATCATTAACAATTTGATTGCACCCGATATTGGGCTTGTTGTAAGAGCCGCATTCAACAACTGCGAAAGGCGTAGCCTGATAATTTAGCGATGCGAAATTCGAAGCCTTCAACGCGTTAAATGCATTGGTCCACGGTTGTTCACCCGCGTTTATTTTTCCTTTTATAATATCTAATTCTGCTCTATTGTTCATAACACCGGGATGAACGAATTCTTGCGCAAGTCCGGACAATGAAAACAACAATAAGAACGCGATGCTGACTATTTTTTTAATGGATAATATTTTCATTTTAAAAAATCTCAATAGCTATAGTTTTTATATAAAATTCAACAATTATGAATTTCAATTTTTTTACACTTCAATATAAGAGAGCTCGTCCTTGAGCGAAAAAAATATTCGTTATAAAAATTAATTTTTATTTATTAATAACCTCTCATGCGGTTACGTACGTAGTTACCAGAATCGGTCAATTGAGATGTAGGCCAACCACCGGTTGCACTTGCACCTGGCTTCAACGCCGCAGAAGTTTCGCTCTTATCGGACAATGACCAATTCACCCAGCTAATGCCGTATTGATCCAACAAATTCAACCAAGTATCTGTCTGCCCGGGGCAAATGGCACCAGCACCGGTGTACTCACTATTACCCCACTCGGTAGAGAAAATTGGTAACTTGGCATCGGCTGCTGCTTTAACAATTGCGCGCAATGGATCTTGATGTTCAGCAGAGCAGGAGTAGAAATGAATGGAGTAAGCTACCTTGTCAAATGCTAGTGGACTCGCCACTACTTGATCTAAACGTTGGCTCCACACGGCAGTACCTACGATGACAAATGCATCCGGTGCACCTTGACGAATAACTGGAATCACTTCATTAGCGTAAGGTTTGATGGCACTGCTCCAGGTCACATCACTACCATTTGGCTCATTCGCAATTTCATAAATAATGTGCGGGTTGTTGCCATATTTAGCCGTTACTTTTCTGAAGAAATCTTTTGCCGCTTCTTTGTTTGTGAGTGGGTTACCGTCTGACAAAATGTGCCAGTCAACAATCACATAAATATCCGCAGCAATTGCAGCATCAATGGTTTCCCATACTTTATTAATAACGCTGGCGTTATCTAAATAGCCTCCTTCTTTTACATACATAGCTGCTCGAATCACATTTGCTTTCCAGTCGTCACGCAGCCACTTAACCGCGCTTACATTTGCGTATTGGCCATACCACTGTAAACCATGTGTACTCATGCCACGCAATTGAATGGGGCCGCCACCTTGATCTACTAAACGGCCATTACTGGTACGCAATCTGCCATGCCTTGCAACAAAACCGCTACCATTATTAACACTCGATTTTGCGATTGATTTCACGCTTGATCGTGCAACAGATTTAACGCTGGATTTTGCTGTACTCGTGCCAACGCCAGAGCAAATACCACCCGTAACTGCAGGCCTCTCGACAACAGAACCATTGGTATTACCTTGAAAACCAAAGCTCACTGACTGACCCGGTTGAATAGTTCCATTCCAACCAACGTCTCTTGCAGAATAAGGATTAGCGCCTGTAATTGTTGCATTCCATGAACTCGTTATTTTATTGGTATTGTATCGCCAACTAACGTTGCTCCAACCGCTGATTGTTGATCCACCATTGTTAGTAATGATGATGGATGCAGTGAATCCGGTATTCCATTGGCTATCCACTTTGTAAGTACAGGTTGCTGCTTGAGTTTGGGTACCAGCCACTCCAACACTTAAAAGTGCGGCTAAAGCAAAGATTTTTTTTATAGAAAATTTCATTTTTATTCTCCAAGTAATGTTGTAAAAAAAATGATTACAAAATAGTTTTATTACTGTCGATTTAAAATTTTTATTCAACATTCACAATTGTTTATTGTTTGAAGTAACTTTTTGGCAATACAGTGCTGTAACCCTAAATATTATTTAAGCTATATTTAAAACAATTAAAATTGTGTGAAAAAATGGCTCATCCATGAGCCCAAAAGTTGAATAGGATCCGCTATTTGCTAGCGGAAATTTTGCTACAACGGTGGATAAGCATTTTTTAACAAAGCGGTAAAGCCATCAGTAAACCAACGACCAGCATGGGGGGCGCCAGCCATAGCGCCGGTCAACTTGCCACTTATCGGTACTA
>JANPKH010000489.1:0-8434 GCA_031425935.1 Gammaproteobacteria bacterium
CCCGCCTCTGATCAATTTTCGTTAGCAGTTTTACTCTACGAAATGCTCACAGGGAAATTACCTTATGGCACTAGCTATGAAAAAGCTATGGGGTTAAGTAGCTTTCAAAAATTGAAATATCATTCAGCAATGTTGCACAACCCATTGGTGCCTTATTGGTTAGATAAGGCGCTGCAAAAAGCACTCAGTATTTACCCCAATGCGCGCTATGAAGCTTTATCAGAATGGTTGCAAGATT
The DNA here is from genome assembly GCA_031425935.1 of Gammaproteobacteria bacterium. Classification (GTDB taxonomy): domain Bacteria; phylum Pseudomonadota; class Gammaproteobacteria; order Pseudomonadales; family Cellvibrionaceae; genus Cellvibrio. The sequence continues at coordinate 239 of JANPKH010000489.1, forward strand.
TAAAGCGACCAAACCCGGAATGGCTCACACAGCGTCAACAGCCGTTACTAGAGCGTTATCCCGATAGAGTGTGGAAGGTTTTTGCAGTAACGGGCTGGCTGAGCACGTTATTGTTATTATTTTTAAGAAAATAGTTCCCGCACAGTTTTATGTTGGTTCACGCGTATCCTCTTTTACTTATCACTTATCACTTATCACTTATCACTTATCACTTATCACTTATCGCTTATCGCTTATCGCGCAAATAAACCCCGCAAGCTACTCGCGCAACCCGCAAGCAATGGCCATCCATGCCGCGTTAGACGGTATCCCGCGTTAATCCCCACCAAAAATTAGTAACTCAAACAGTGGCGAATAACAGGCCGTAAACTATTCTAAGTAAACCTATAAGTGTTTTTTGCTTCATTTACGCCTAAAAAACAACAAGCGAGCGTTATTCAAAGTGTCTAACTATCTGATAGTTATAATATTATTTTTTGGCGTCGCATGCATTGCGGGTTGGACGTTCATGCGGCGTCACTATGACAAGCTGGCAGAAGTCCAAGCGTTGAAAATGAATCAATTGCTAGACAGCATGGTGAGTAAAAGCGAGCACAATGCATTGGTGCAGAGCAACCAGGAGCTTATTCAGGAGCTAAGTGACCAAATTACATCATTACGCAATCAGTTGGCAGCTGCGGATGTTCAAGCGCGGCATCAGGCGACACAGCACGAGCAACGCCTAACCGACAAACACTCAGACTTTGAGCGCATGAGTATCGAAAACGAGAATTTTAGATCTAATGCTAATCTAAAAATAGATACGTTACGGAGCAATGTTCATAAGCTACAAAACGATCTTTTATCTTTTGAGCGTTGGGCAATTCAATTGGCGAGTCTGATGACTAACAACGCGGTAATGCAAAAACAAAGCAAAATATTCCAAGGCATTGTTAAGCAAATAATTATTTTGGCGCTCAACGCAAGTATAGAAGCGGCCAGAGCAGGAGCCGCGGGTAAGGGCTTTGCCGTTGTCGCTTCTGAAGTTAGAAATTTGGCCAATGAATCTGAAGCGCTCAATAATAATAATAAAGATAATCTTTGTAAAAATGAAATACTAACAGTCACTACGTTTCAAGATATTCAAGCAACAAGCAGAATGATTTTAACGGGTGTAACAAATCTTCAATCTGAAATCGACAAACTATTTCTGTAATTTAATGAGGGGTGTATGGTTGTAATTTACAAAAATTTACAATGCATAAAAGGTTACTAAATGAACCCCACAAATCACAAAAATTTAGCAACTATTTTAGGCCAATCTTTTAATGAGATGCTAAGCTCAATTGGCAAACAGCAAGAGTTGACCATTAAAGCTGTAGAGCGACAATTAATCCAACCTCTTGGATTTAAAACGGTTATTTGTTCGATTGCGTCATCGTCTTTCAAGTTAAATATGTTGTTGCATTTTCCGTTAGACAATGTTGCCGCTAAAAATTTTATAACGCTCATTAACATTGATGCAAGTAAAGATATACAGCAGCAATACCAGGACTACATTTCCGAACTAACGAACAGTTTGTGCGGTTCAGCTAATAGAATTTTAGGTGTTTGCGGATTTTCAACGGGAATGTCAACTCCTGTCACCTTACAAATTACTAATAGCACTTTACATATGAACGCCATAGCGCCAGCGAGCGAGGCGCATATTGGTTGTTTTCTCAATGACAGCCCACTTGTTTTTGCAAGCCTTTACTTATTTATAAATCAGGGTTTTGAGAATAGTTTGTTAATAACAGTGCCGGAGTTTGGCATCACAACTGAAAATTCAGGAGAGCTTGAATTTTTCTAACGTAAAGCACCAGGTGGAGTATTCATAAAATGGCAAAAGTACTAGTGGTTGATGATTCCAGTACTGTGAGAAACGAGGTCAGTAGTTTTCTGATATCGCATGGTATTGATGTAGATACCGCAGTTGATGGCGTGGATGGCTTATCCAAAATTGGCCGAGATCCAAATTTAAAACTCGTTATCTGCGACGTCAATATGCCAAACATGGACGGCTTAACTATGGTTGAAAAAGTTAAGGCTTCTGGCAAAACAATTTCCATTATTATGCTTACCACTGAAAGCAACCCCAGCATGAAACAAAGAGGAAAGGATGCCGGAGTAAAAGGCTGGATTGTTAAACCATTTAATGGTGCAGCTACGTTGGAAGGTATTAAAAAACTGATTATGTGAAATTATAAAAGTGTAATAGAGCACGCAAAAGAATAGCGCAATGGAAATTTCGCAGATCAATGCATTAGCACATTTTAAAACATACTCGGCCACGCTTCATTAATCTAATTTGGACCAAGCCATGATTGATACGCCTTTCGCTGCGGTAAGCAAAGTTATTGTTTACGATTGCAGCCCTGTACATGAAGCCAGAATTAAACAATTCTGCGAAAGCCACAATCTTATAGCAGTTAAACCCCATGGCAAAGGAATACTCGATGTACTGAAATCTTACGTTGATCTTGGCGCTATTTTTTTATCAGAAGATCTTGACGATCACGTCGGTGGAGGTATCGCCCTAGGGAGAGAGATTAACCGTATTAGGCCAGAGTTACCGATTATTTTACGCAGTAATTCAAACGCAAAACAATCGGCGGCAGCTAGCAGTGGCAATAAATTTCTTTGTGCTACATATCATATTGATGAAATTGAGACTTTGGTACAAATAATCGACGAACATATATTTTGCACTCATTATCCTAATTCTTTGGTTCGGGGCATTGAAGAAATTACCCGCAGCACGTTGCTTCACTTTTTTGATGCTGTGGAGATTGAGGTGGCCACCCCTTACGTTGTGAAAGATCGCATTATTTTTGGCGAACTGTTTAGTCTTATTCCAGTAGAAAGCTCGTGGTGCAAAGGCTATATGATGCTGCAGATAGAGGAAGCCAACGTTCGCGATATGGTAAAACTTGAAAAAATATCAGGCCCGGATAATGATCTGGAAAACTTCAGAATTATTAATGATGTATTGAGTGAAATTACTAATATGACTTGGGGCGGAATAAGGAACCGGTTTGTTGCAGAGGAAAATACTCATAGTGAAATATCAACACAGGTACCTATTATTGTAAACCACAAAAATAAGTACATTACTTTTGGTACTAATACACCGCAGCTGTGCTTTAAATATACGATTAAAAATACATCTGACAATCAAAAATCATTTACGTTGTACCACAAATTTGTGTTTAATTTATATTGGAAGCCAGACAGGTTTAGCGAAAATGAGCCATCAGTAAATGATTTAGTGAATGCTGGTGAGTTAGACTTTTTTTGATGCATCTCTACTTTTTTAGTGGGTGCAATGTTGGTTAAGAAATTAGAGTTTTATTTAAATAGTATTTCGATTATAAAACTTTAAAAGTATATTAAATTTTAGGAAAAATATTTTGTAGTAATCTTTTTCTATAAATTGGATTTTAAGAATGCAAAAAAAAATGTCATCAAAAATATTATTATTAATTTCTGGCATTGCTAGCAAGATAGCTATTTGTTTTGTTTTGCTATTTCCGATCTTCATAACGAAGCTAGCCATGGCTTCCGGCATCCCCGAAAAAATCAGTTTCCAGAATATTCTGGAAAACAAAGATATTGCTATGGGGGAAGGGGCATCATTCTTTCAGGACAGTGAAGGATTTATGTGGCTGGGTGGTGCGACGGCGCTTATTCGTTATGACGGTTATGAATTTCGCCAAATTTATATAACCTCGGATGAAAATCCTGGTGAAAAAGAGTCTGTGCATTTTGCCGAAAATATTTTTGAAGATAGTAATAATACTATATGGGTTGCGTCCAGGGCCGGATTATTAAAGTATGATCCCAGTAAAGAAAAGCTAACCCGAATCAAGGATGATGATAACAATTCAACGCGAATATCAATTAGTGATATTTTTGAAGTAGTGGAGCTGCCCAGTGGTGAAATACTTGCCTGCTCGGTTGTAGGACTATTTGTCGTAGATCCAGTCACCTTGAAATACACCAGCATGGTGGCGGATAAAAAGAAACAGAATTGGCTGCAGAGCGTGCGGGTTAATTCCATTTATTTGGATGGCACCGATGATATATGGTTGGGCACAGAGGAGGGGCTGGAAAAACTCAATTGGAAAACAAAAACCTTTACCCTTTATAAACTCACCCCTGAGCAACCGGATTTGGTTCCCGACAATCGCGTTGCTGATGTTATTTCAGATCGCCAAGGCAAATTTTGGTTAGCGACAGCGAATGGTGTGGTTCATTACGATCCCGTCACCCATGAATCAAAGCGCTACATTAATGATCGTAGTGACCGATATAGCTTGGGGAGCAATGATGTATGGAGATTGCTTTTAGACTCTCAAGATGTTTTATGGGTAGCTTCTGACGGCGGCGGTGTATCCGTATTTGATAACAAGAAAAATCGGTTTATTAATCACAAGTTCGAATCAGGCCGTGTAGGCTCTCTCAATACGGACAAGGTACGCTCTGTATTTGAAGATAGAAATGGAGATATCTGGGTAGGCAACTATCCGGTCGGCATTAACTTTTTTGATCGTTCAAGTGCACCCATTGCCACTTATACCAACGACAAATCAAATCCGGCCAGTCTCAGCTACAACTCAGTTCTACATATGCAGGAAGATAAAAATGGAAATTTATGGTTAGGCACTGACGGTGGCGGCTTAAACTTTTTTAATCGTGAAACGGAAGTATTCACGCATTTTAAACATGATCCTGATGATCCAACGACACTTAACGGTGATTCAGTATTAACGACCTACATAGATTCTACGGGATTAGTTTGGACCGGTACCTGGGGAGGGGGAATCGCAAGTTTCGATCCAGTCGATAAAAAATTTACGCGTTACCCTTTTGATCAGCAACGCAAGATTACGGAAAGAGTGAGTAGCTCAACCAAACTTAACGGTGCTTCCGTTTGGTCCATTCGCGAAGATAAAAATCATGATATGTGGATTACTACTCACACGGGAGGAGTTAATAAGTACAACCGTGAAACAAAAATATTCACCCATTACAATCACATTCCGGGTGATCCTGAATCCCTAAGTGAAAATTTAGTCTGGAATACGTTTGAGGATTCCAAGGGTAACCTGTGGGTTGGCACCACAGCTGGCTTAAATCTTATGGACCGGGAAAAAGGCACGTTCACTGTTTTTACCTCCGACCCTAAAGACCCGAAGAGCCTCAGTAATCCATCTATCCTTTCAATTCTTGAAGACAGCAAACAAAGGCTGTGGGTGGGCACAGATCTTGGCTTGCATTTATTTCACCCGGAAACGAAAAATTTTACCGTTTACAATAAAAAGAGCGGGTTTCTTAATGATGCAATTCGCGATATTTTGGAGGGTTCTGATGGTAACTTATGGGTAAGTACCAATAACGGCTTTGCCTCGTTTAATCCTGAAACTAAAAAAATTAAAAATTATAATCGCATCGGTGGGCGTTTAGTGGGTGGGTTTGCAACTAATTCGGGTATGGTCAGTAAAAGTGGCGAAATTATTTTTGGTGGTGTTGAAGGGCTGCGAATCTTTCATCCAGAAGAGCTTTCCGAAAACAAAAAAGTACCGCCCGTAGTGCTAACGGATTTTAAAATATTTGCTGATAGCATAATAGTGGATGACGCCGATGGAATTCTAACAAAGACGATTAATCAAACCGATACCATCGAACTTGATTACACAAAATCTATGTTTGTGTTTAGCTTTTCCGCACTGAATTTTAGAGACTCGGCGAAAAATAACTATTCATATAAATTAGAAGGTTTTGATAAAAATTGGCTGGATAGTGGTAATCAGCGAACCGCAAAATACACTAACTTGAACGCCGGAGAATACGTATTCAAAGTGAGAGGCAGCAATAATGAAGGTGTGTGGAATGAAGAAGGTAAATCCAACACCATTATCCAATAGCCGCCGCCGTGGAAAACCTGGTGGGCCTACACGCTTTATGTATTAACTATACTTAGCTTACTCGGTTGGTTTGTTTATAGTCAGCGCAGAAAACGTCAGCTCGTTGAAGAGCAAAACAAATTGCTAGAAATTAAAGTAACCGAACGAACCGCTGAAGTGAGAGAAAAAAGTAAAGATATTCAAGCCATGCTAAGCAATATTCCGCAAGGCCTATTTACGGTGCAAGACAATGGCAATATTCACCCTGAATATTCACGGTTTTTGGAGACCATTTTCGAAACAAATAACATTGCCGGCCGAAATGTCAATGAATTTTTGTTCGAGAGCGCCAATGTAGGTAGTGATGCATTAGATTCTGCTAAAGCCGCGCTTTTTACCATAATCGGTGAAGATGAAATTAATTTTGATTTCAATAAATATTTATTGCTCAATGAATACGATATTGAAATTGACCATAAGAAAAAATATTTATCCCTGGATTGGAGCCCGATTACCGCCGGAAATATTGTTAGCAAATTAATGGTGTCAGTGCGCGACGTAACACAACTTAGGCAAATGGAAAGTGCCGCACGAGAACAAAAGCGTCAATTAGATATTGTTAGCCAATTACTTAACCTGTCCGCTGAAAAGTACCTCGGTTTTGAAGAATCTGCTATTCGGTATGTGCAAGAAAATCGCAAGGCCATTCAATCGTGTTCGACGAATGATAACGATATTGTTTCCCTGCTGTTTAGGAATATGCACACCATAAAGGGCAATTGCAGAACCTTTGGGTTTACATGTCTGAGCAATGTAGTTCATGAGGCGGAATCATTTTACAGCGCATTAAAGTTATCACCTGAGGCGGAATGGGACTCTGTAAAGTTACTCAGTGATTTAGAAGTTGTTGAGAAAGTCTTAGCAGAATATGCCCATGTTTTTCGCGCCGTATTGGGTAGAAGCGATAGTTCTCAGGAAGATAGGCGAGGCGGTTTTTGGTTGAGTCATGATATCGTCAACCAAATTAAGCACTTTGTAGAGAAACGTAAGGTAAATGATTTTGAAAGTTACATGAGTCGCCTTAATGCCATCACTATTGAACAAAATCTTACTGATATTATCGCTTCACTTGCTTCAATTGCTGCGCAGCTAGATAAAAGCAATCCGATTGTTAAGATATCTGCAACAAAAATATTTATTAAATATTCAGCGCAAGAATTAATGCGCAACGTGTTTTCTCATATTCTTCGCAATTGTGTCGATCACGGTCTAGAGAGCAGAGATGAGCGAATAGCTGCAGGAAAGAGCGAATGCGGGTCCATTTCTATTGATGCACAGGTTCATGAAGACACCTTAAAAATTTCTGTGCAAGATGATGGACGCGGTCTAAATATTCGTAACTTATTTAGCAAGGGCGTGCAGCTTGGTAAATGGAATGAGAATGACAATATCGACATTTTGGAAGTCGCCCAATTGATTTTTTATTCCGGCGTTTCTACCAAAGATGTGGTTAGTGATATTTCCGGCCGCGGAGTAGGGATGGACGCAGTAAAACAATTTTTGGAGGAGCAAGGTGGCGGTGTATCACTGGAGCTTCATCGTGAACCTGGTGCGAGTTTAGAATTTGTACCTTTTGAATTGATAGTCATTTTGCCTTCGCATTTATTTTTTGAAGCAGAGGTTGCAAATATAGAGTGAAGCTAAATAAATACAAGGATGACATTTTCTGTTGATCTAATATTCAAGTTTGGCGCAGCTTGGGTTTTTGACTACTGCGTTTAAAAAACCATTCACATCAGCTTGGCGCGCCAGTCGTCAGGTTTTTAAAGCTACACCTATTTTTTAAAAAATTCGTTTAGCTTATCTGGATTTAAATTTATGAAAAGTGTTTCCAAACATTTGCAATTTCTTGGTTATATTTTTCATAAAAAACTCATCGCTATCCCGCTGTTATTGTTCTTTATTTTATTAAGCTCATCTGGCACAGCTTCTAGTATTCCAGAAAAAATCAGTTTTCAAAATATTTTAGAAAACAAAGATATAACGATGGGCGAAGTGGATTCAATATTCCAGGATAGTGAAGGATTTATGTGGCTGGGTGGTGCGACTGCACTTTTTCGCTATGATGGCTACGAATTTCTGCAAGTTTATATTACCTCCGATGACAATCCTGGTGCAAAGCACGCCGTGCATTTTGCTAATAATATTTTTGAAGACAGTCACCATAATTTGTGGATTTCCTCCAAGTCCGGATTATTAAAATATGATC